>JAGWFU010000064.1 GCA_028867845.1 Microcaldota archaeon
GGTCGTTATATGCAGATATTTGAGGACGACGCTAAGGGGTTCTTCAGGGACGCCGGGATAAGCGTACCGAGGTTCTTCATAGCGGATTCCGTGGATGGGGCGGTGGGGAGGTTCGGCGAGATCGACTCAAGGGTAGTGGTAAAGCCGATCGGCATAAAGGGGAGGGGCAAGCTCGGCCTTGTCAGGTTCACAGACAGCGAGGAGGGGCTGAGATCCATAGCTACCGAGATGCTAGGCAAGGAGGTCGGCGGCAAGAGGATATCCAAGCTCATTGTTGAGGAGACGATCCCATCCATAAAGAGGGAGCTTTACCTCGCCATAACGATAGACGACATAAGGAGGTCGGTTGTTGCTGTGTTCAGCACACAGGGCGGCGTTGATATAGAGGAGACGTCGAGATTGAACCCTGGCGCGATCGCGAAGATACCGATCAGCATATCGAAGGGCATAGATAGGGCAGAGCTGGAGGCCCAGCTAAGTGGCATGGCCCTCGGCACGAACTCAGGAAAGGTAATCGACGCCATAGAGGGCGCATACTCGATGTTCAGGAAGTACGATGCCGAGCTGCTTGAGATAAATCCGCTGGTGATTACTGGCGACGATCGTGTGCTTGCGCTTGACGCCCTCGTCAACGTGAACGACGATTCGCTCTTCAGGCACCCAGAGCTTGCCGAGATAAGGCAGAAGAACAATGTGCAGAGCGGGCACGAGAAGAGGATGGCCGAGCTTGGCTGGTCCTACGTCGACCTTGACGGCAACATAGGGATAGTCTGCAGCGGCGCAGGTCTCACCATGGCAACCCTTGACATGCTCAACGCTTACGGCGGCAGGGCCGCAAACTTCCTCGACATGGCCCAGGTGGACGGCGACGGCCTGTACAAGGCGCTCGACATAATAATGGAGAAGAAGGAGCTCGGCTGCGTATTCGTTAACCTCTTCGCTGGCCTCAACGACTGCAAGAAGATGGCGGAGGGGATAGCGAGGTACAACTCAGAGAGGAAGCCGCCGATTCCTATAATCGCGAGGGTGGTGGGCAACAACGAGGACGAGGGCTTCAGGATATTCTCGGAGGCTCAGATAACCAACCTCACCTCGCTCGAAGACGCGGCTAAGATGGTTACCCAGGTGGTGAACGATGGCAATACTGGTAGATGAGAACACAAGGGTAGTGGTCCAGGGCATAACCGGCAGCGCTGGCCAGGCCCACGCCAAGACAATGCTTGAGTTCGGCACCAAGATCGTCGCAGGCACGAAGCCTGGAGTGGACAGCGGCGAGGTGCTTGGCATACCCGTATTCAGCACAGTGAAGAGAGCTGTAGAAGAGAAGGGGGCCAACGCCTCCATAATACTGGTGCCGCCCTCTGCAGCAAAGGGCGCAGCGCTGGAGGCTATAGCTGCGGGGATAAAGCTGATTGTTGTAGCGCCCGAGCACATACCGATACACGACGAGCTCGAGATAATGGAGGCCGCGAGGGCAAACGGCGTCACTGTGGTTGGCCCGAACACTGCAGGCATCATAGCGCCGTCCAAAAAATGCAAGATAGGCTTCGTCCCCAACAAGTACTATATACCAGGCAGGGTGGGCTTGATGTCAAGGAGCGGCACGCTCATGTACGAGGCGGGATCAAGGCTGAAGAAGGCAGGGATTGGAGAGTCGACAGCGATCGGCGTGGGCGGAGACATGGTGATAGGCTCCAGATTCGCAGACCTGCTCCAGAAGTTCGAGAGCGACCCCGAGACCGATGTATCTTTCATAGTCGGTGAGATAGGCGGCTCACAGGAGGAGGAGGCCGCGCAGTTGGTCTCATCAGGAAAGATAAAGAAGCCGGTTGTCGCCTACATAGTCGGCAGGTCCGCTCCGAAGGGAAAGAGGATGGGCCACGCCGGCGCTATAATGTCAGGCGATGCAGGGACCATGGAGAGCAAGATTAACGCGATGAGGGAGGCTGGCATAAATGTGGTCTCCACTATGGATGAGGCGGTCAGGGAAGTGGCAAAGTATGCAGGCGCATGACGTTAGATGCTTATGGGATGAAAAAATGGCAACCGTGACCAGAGAAAACCCGGGAATAGGCAAGTTTAAGGTGGCAGGGAAGGAGCTGGAGATAAGGCACGCAACGATGAATGATCTCGGCAAGGTGATCCAGCTCATAAACAGCGAGACCTACTATAGCCATTTTCAGCAGTCTTTGGCCAACCTTGTACGCCCAGACCATCCTATAAATGAGCATATTAAGACTGCAGTTGCCTCAGGTACGGTAGACAAGAAGGCATATTCGCATCTCAGAAGGTTTGCGGAGGGGATGGTTGAAGAGCAGTCCACTACAGTGTCCCTGGACTTCACAAACGCAAGGGACATAGCCCGCGCGATAAAGGACAAGGCCTCGATAGTCGCGGTGATGGACAACTCCGTGGTGGGCCACATGTGCTCATACAGCCTCGAGGAATTTACCGGTGACCGCAAGCTCAGGGAGATAACCCACGGCGTGCTGCATTGGAATTATCGTGACGGCCGCGATATCCCCATGCAAGAGCGAAAGAACATACAAAACAGGACGAGGTACGCTACACTCCATAATGCCGCCATGACCTGCGAACCGGGCACCACCATAATCTCGATAACGAGACAAGACCTCGTGGCCGTACCGCTAGAGCCCGGAAGCGGCTTTCAGCGCCTGCGACTGGGTACGGACATCGGCGACTACATCCTGTCTTCCTTGACTCCTGCAGTGTGGAGCGAGTCGTGGATAGCGAGATACTGTACAGTGGATAACTGGATCAAGCACTGCAGAGTAAACGGGATCAACAACATCGACGAGTACAATAACTACATAGCCGATGCGAACGAAAGGCAGAAAAAGGCCAATAACACATAGAAGTTGTGCTATGTGCCAAGGCGACATCTTACGAGGTTGCATGGCACCAAGCCTGAATGAGGGGTTGTGAACTATATGACCAACAGCAAGATTGCGCGTACTGATACGATGGCCAATACATTTTGTAGGCTGGTTTCCATTCCATCTCCTAGCCAGTCTGAGCTTGGGGTGGCGACACACATAAAGAGGAGACTCGACAGCCTCGGCGTAGACAACTATTTCGACGGCGCGGCCAACTACACAAAGAGCGACACCGGCAACCTGGTGGCGAAAATCGGGAACGGGAGGCCATCCCTAATGTTCGTGGCGCACATGGATACGGTTGAGGACGGCAAGCAGAGGATATCCCCAAGGGTGAAGGGCGGAGTGATAAAGAGCGCAGGGAAGACGATACTCGGCGCCGATGACAAGGCGGGCGTTACCGCACTGCTTGGCGCCATAAGCGAGCTCCACAAGACGGCGGACATACCGGCAACCACATTCGTATTCACAACTACCGAGGAGGGCGGCGACGCAGCGATGGGCGCCTCCCACATAGGAATCAAGGAGCAGATCGATTTCACGTTCTCTGTCGACGGCTCCGACCGGCCAGGCATGTTCATGCACCAGGCTCTCGGGACCATGATGTTCGAGGTGGAGATAAAGGGCAAGCAGGCCCACGCTGAGATAAGGCCTGAGAAGGGGGCCAACGCGGTCAAGGCAGCGAGCATA
>JAGWFU010000065.1 GCA_028867845.1 Microcaldota archaeon
ACTGCTCCACGCGAGCAACCCCAAGGCGCTTGTCGGGGAGCGCCCGATATTCGTATGCGAGCATGGGGTAACATCGTTCTTCCTTGCAGAGAAGCTGAGGCCGAAGGGGGTTAATGCGCGCTCGCTTGCAGGAGGAATAGAGGGCATAGGCCGCTAAGCCTTCGCGACTATCTGCGAGGACTGAACGTACTCCTTCCCTATCTTGCTGAAGTCTATTATCCTGTTCTTCTTGCACTCCATGTCCCTCGACAAGAGCACTATCCTACTAGGCATGTGCTCCGCTGTCACTATGTAACCCGTGAGCTCCGCAAGCCTGTTCGCGAACTGCTTTATCTCAGCATGCGTGGGCATTGTCTCCATGTTGAGGCCCCTCTGCTCGCCCCTTGCAGCTCCGACAAAAGAGAATCCCTTCACCTCAACGTAGCTGGGCATGCCGAGCGTTATAAGTTCAGCATATCCCTCGGGATTGTGCATATTGAGGGTCTTCACAAGAGTCATCCTCACAACTGTCCTTGTCTTAAGCGTCTTGAGAACCGACAGCGCCTCCCTGAACCTCTCCCATGTGCCCGGTATCTTGGGGCGCACCGTCCTGATGTATGTCTCCTGGTCGGGTGCCTGCAACGAGACGTAAAGCTGGGTGGGGAGCGGATTCAGTCTCTCCAATGCCTCGGGGAGCGTGCCGTTGTGGACCAGGAACGTGCTGATCCCCCTCTTGTGGAACTCCTTGATCAGCTCGCCCATCTTGGGGTAGAACATCGGCTCGCCTGTGAGGCTGAGCGCCACGTGCATGGGCACGTTGGCCTCCTTCCATCTCCTCTTCTTGAGGTCGGTGTCCGCGACAGAGTTGAACCCGCTGACTATCCTCTTCTGCTCCCTTATCATCCCCTCCACTACAACGAGCGGGTCGTCCCACTTCTCGACCGCGTTGAGCTCGTTCCACTTGAAGCCGTGCTCCTCGGGTATCAGCCTCCAGCAGAAGGTGCAGCCAAGGTCGCACCCTATCGCTGGAGTGGCCTGCATGCACTGCCAGCTCTTTATCCCGTAGAATGTGTACTTGTAGCAAAGCGTCTGTCCGCGCAGGCCGTTGGCGGTGTACTCGCATATCTTGACAGCTGAGTGCTCGCCAACGAAGTGGTAGCCCTGCTTCTCCATCTTCTGCTTGAGCTCGCCCGGCATCCCCGCCAATCAACCACCTATCTCCTTCCTCATCTCCGCGAGGTCGAGCACCCTCCTGTAGATTGGAGGATGGTTGGAGAAGAGGTTTGCGACTCCCCTTACGCCGCCCCTCTCCCTCTGCATCTCCTTGATGAACCTGTCTATGTTGAGGTCGGGCAGCAGCTCCTTGAGCTCCGCCTCGTGCGCCTTTATCTCATCCACGTCGTTCTGGCCTGTGAAGGTGTCGGCGAAGTACATCGACTTGGCAGGGGAGGGATCAGCCCTCTGCGGACCGGCTGCCACGCTTGACGCGCCTATCTTGAGCAGAGACGACGCAAGGTTCTGCGGCTTCTTCGTGGTCACTGCTGAGTACTCGTCAGCGTACGACTCCCTTGCCCTTGAGAGCGAAAGTATCATAAGCTGCAGTATGAAGTAGAAGATGAATGCAGCAACGCCGATCAGCGCTGACGCGCCAGCGTTGTTGCTCCTGTTGCCGCCGCCTCCGCCGAACATGCCGGAGAAGAACAGGCTCTGCGCTATCATGTACATCAGCATGGGAAGGAAGGAGACGACCATCATCACCGTGACGTCGTTGTGCTTGAGGTGGCCGATCTCGTGAGCCAGCACCGACTCCATCTCCGCATCGTTAAGCATGGGGAGAAGACCTTGGTGCACCACAAGGGTGGCGCTGTTCCTCGTCCTGCCGAAGACGTATGCGTTAGGATCCTGCCTTGGCGATATCGCTATCTTTGGCACTGGAACGCCGGCCTGGGTTGCAAGCCTGCTTACCATGTCGTGCAGCTTCGGATACTCATTGGGCTCTATGTACTTCAGCTGCCCCATCGCCTTCATTAGCACAGGCGAGAGGTACCACTGCGCTAGGAAGAACAGGACAGTGACGGGCAGAACCACGACCACGCCCGCGCCCACGTAGAACATGATCGCGTATATTATGCCGAACGCTATCGCGAATATCAGTGCAAGGGTTATGTACATCGTCGCCTTGAGCTTTATTATTCCGGTCAGTAGAACACCTAAAATAGGGTTACAGGAATAATTGGAAGTTAAGGCTTAATACTGTTTCCACGGACTATTGGCTTGCCGGTTTCTGTCAGGACGCCGGCGCTTATCCCGCTCCTGCGCAGCCATCCGTAAAATACCTTATCTGACTTGCCCTGCTCGGGTGAGGAGCCGAAGTATCGGGCCTCGAGCTCCTTGATCAGCCCCCTCTTCCGCTCGTTGTTGAAGAGATTACTGAAGAATATAGCCAAAGGTTTGCCGAAGCCGGGGCCTGTACCCGTAGAGCCATCTTTAGCGCCACGGCTAAGAGTTCGGGTAGACTTCACCACGTTTATACCAGTGGCCTCCATGGATCTCTTGCCCTCGGCGTTGATGGCTCCCTTGGCAGGGTATATTGCAAAGCCGTTGTCCGATACCTCCTTCCCTATCCTGACCCTTAGCATACTGTTCCAATCGGCCATGGAATCAAGACGTAGCACTGGGGGCGATATCCGCTTTCCGGCCCGGATGAAGCTCTCCCTGATGTTCACTATCTGGGTGTACGACTGCCTGTACTCCTCGTTTGTGTAGTGGTCCTTCTCGCCGAACTTGCTCTTAAGCCCCAGCAGCTCGGTAGAGGTGTAGAGCATGTTCTTGTGCATCCACTTTGTGAGCACCCTCAGCTTTAGTGGGTCCGCGTTAGGGTTTGCCTTGTTGAAGATCTTCTCAATCTCGGGCCCAACCGCGTTCCTCTTGCCCCTGTTGAAGATCGCTATCGCGGGCCCGCCGAAGCCCAAGAGCTCCGGGATGCAGAGCTGGTACTGGCCGTTGAACTGCATCTTCACGTGTGAGATTTTAGGATCGGAGAGAAGCCGCTCATTGGCTTTTAGGAAGCCCGGTTCCATGGCCCTTATGGCGAAGCCCTTCTCGGCAAGCTCTTCGCCAATCTCCGGTCTGGCATTGACCTTTCCTTGCTGGCCTGCATCCGCAGCGCCAGCCCTGATGCGGCTTGCCTGATTCAACGCCATTAAACCACCGATGATAGCTATCCCTTGATTGGAGATAATATATTAAGTTTGTGTTCCAATACAGAGTCAGGGGATTGCGATACTTCCAGTTGCAATTTTTGACAGGTCGGCTATGGGGATATCCCTAGCTGTGCACATAGTGCTCGCTGTGCTGGGCATGACCTTGCCTGCGATGATAGCGATATACGAGTTCCTGGGCATAAGGAAGAATGACAAGGACTACCTCACCATCTCGAGGAGGCTCACTACGGCATTCATAGTTCTGTTCGCAGTTGGAACGGCGTCGGGATTCGTGGTCGCGGCCAACCTTT
>JAGWFU010000004.1 GCA_028867845.1 Microcaldota archaeon
TTGCCCGTGACCTCGAACGGTATCTGTGTAGAGAGCGGGTTGAGGTCGTGTATCTCCGATGGGACTATCTCGAATCCCTTCTTCGCCTCCTTGCTCACCTTGATGGTTCCCCTCACAGAGACCACGCTCTCCTTTGGCAGCGACATCTTCTTCCTTGTCTTCTCTTCGATTACGCCCTCCTTGCCCAGCACTTGGGCTATGCCGCTCCTGTCCCTGACCAGCAGGAATGTTATCTTCGAGGTCTCCCTGACCTCGTGCACCCATCCGGCTATCACAACCTCCTCTCCGTCCATCTCCGCTGTTATCTCTTCTATATAATGGGTCCTTATCATGAAAGCGCCTCATACGCGTGTAAGCCAAGAGGAGAACTCCTTGTCCCTGCCTGCGACTATGGCCGAATACTTATCTGCAAGCATCTTGGTTATCGGCCCCTGCTTGCCAGATCCGACGTCTATCCCGTCAACGTTTAGTATTGGGATTACCTCCGCTGCGGTGCCTGTGAAGAACACTTCATCGGCTGTGTATAGCTCCTCCTTGTGCACAGTCCTCTCCTCTACCCCTATGCCGATGTTCTCTGCGATCTTGATTATGGAGTCCCTTGTTATGCCAAGCAGTATGTCTGATCCTTTGTCCGGAGTCACCAGCCTGCCGTCCATCACCAGGAATATGTTCTCCCCCGATCCCTCGGCGAGATGGCCATCACTCGAGAGCAGTATGGCCTCGTCGAAGCCCGCCGCCTTGGCCTCCCCGTTCGCTATTATGGAGTTGAGGTAGTTGCCGCTGCCCTTCGCCCTTGATGGCAGTATGCCCGAGTTCATCCTCCTTATCGACGATATTTTGCATCGTATGCCCTCCCTTTTGGAGTCGCCGAAGTATGCCCCGAAGTTGGTGGCGTATATGTAGACGCTGGTCTTCTTGCCTACCGTGTTGAGCCCGATCTGCGAGTCGTTGTAGAACCCGAACGGCCTTATGTAGCAGTGGCCGAGCTTGTTCTCCTTCACTACTTGAACTATCGCGTCAGATATCTCTGAGGCCTTGTACTTGAGCGGCATGCGCACTATCTTGGCTGAGTTCACGAACCTCTTCACATGGTCATTGAGCCTGAATATTGAGGTACCCTTGCCGGTATCGTAGCCCCTTATCCCCTCGAATATTCCGCTGCCGTAGTGTAGCGAGTGGTTCATTATCGGCACTACCGCCTGGTCGTAGGGCATAGTTTTGCCGTCCAGCCAGACCTTCAGTTTGGACCTGTCGGATGCCTTGGATTCGAATGATTCGGAAGCGCCACTAGCCATTTTCTTCACTTTCAATCTGTATTGTCAGATAAGCTATAAAACCTTTCCCGATAGATAACATAATGTGGAGTTATGGAGAAAGGGAAACGGACCAAGACTGCATTCGTTATAGACAAGGATGGATTCATAGAGTCCACAAGGCCGTATGCCAAAGAGCCTGAAACTTGTCTTATAGGTCTAAGTAGGAAGGCGGCTCAGGAGCTAAAGGACGTACTATCCAAGGAAATCGAGAAAGAGGGCATCAAGGGCTACGAGAGTGTGCCCGCTTATTGCCTTAGAAGGGTACATGCACAATTGGCTTCTAAACTCAGGAACTCCTCTAGCGACGAAATAGAGATAAAGGTAAATCCATTTCAGAATGGCGTATTGGGCTACACTGTATTATCGTGCAGCAACAATGGCACTAGACTTGTAGAGACATATAACGCTATAAAAAGAGTTTGGGATTCGTATTAGATGCGTACTAAAATAAGCGGGGGTCTGCAAGCAAAGCTGCTCAGTCATGGACTTACCCCTTTTCAAGCAAAGGTGTTGTTGATTGTTTCAACGGTGCCGATGGGCAAGACCGTTACTTACAAGCAGCTTGCAAGAATGGCGGGCCGCCCGAAGGCCTACAGAGCCGTTGGTACTGCGCTCAACAGGAACCCCTTCCCGGTAAGGATACCATGCCACAGAGTGGTGAGGAGCGACGGCGACATAGGCGGATACTTCTACGGCAAGAGGAAGAAGATGGAACTCCTTGTGCGTGAGGGGGCAATCAAACGCTGAGCGTGTCTCGCGAGAAGCCGTTATTAGGATTGCTGGAGTCGGACCTGGGCCTGATATTGCTGCCATGTATGAGCTCCATCTCGAAGGTCTCTGAAGAGCCGGAGCTCTCCCTTACCCTAACAGTTACCATTGCGCTTCCTGCCCTCTGGAGCTCCCTGAACGCGAGCCCAAATGTGACAAGACGCGGAGCGCCCTCCTCGTTGGTCTGGCGCATGTCCACAAGATAAGCCGACTCCAACGGCGAGGGCGGCCTTGCGTTGGACCTGGCTGCCTGGCTTTCGCTTGTGTGGAAGCTTACCAGGCTCCTCGGCTCCGTTCCCCTGAAGGACATGATCATGTATGCGGAGTTGTCAGTGCTCTTCCTGGATGCGGTGATGAAATTCCTGACGGTATTCGTGAACTCCATGACCTCTCCCACAGCCACAACCTTCTGCGCCCTTGTCTCGTTTTTTGTCTGCACCATATCACCCGTCGCTGAAACATGAGCTGGCCGGGTCCCCCCGGCCAGCAACCCTCTCCGCCCAGACGTCCTTACTTAAGCGATGGCGGCCCTGTAGCCGCCGCCCATTCCGTACCCTATCCCTACGCCAATCCTGGCGCGCTGCATGTAGGTCTGCTCGAAGCCCCTCACGAGCTCCTCCTTGCTCCTGCCTATCTGCGCCAGCTCATCCATGCCAGGCTTCGTAAGCGACAGAGGCTTGCCTATCTCCTCCCTTGACGCGAACTCGAGCAGGCCGAGCTCCTTCAGCCTGTTGAGATTGTACCACACTGAGCTCTTGGAGAAGCCGTATTCTTCTTCCATGTAGTTGACGAAGCTCGACGCTGTGTCGATGCTGTCCCTGCCAATCTCGAGCAACAGCAGTTGCTCTCTCCTGCCAAGTCTCGTTTTTTTACTCTCTACTCTCGTATCCATTTGTGCCACACAACCACCTCAGAATTTAAAAGAAGCGTGATTTATGCGCCCAAATGGATCGCAATCGGCGAGTTTAATGCATTGGCCTTAATCATTCTGCTAAAGCCTACGCTGCCCATAACGGAAGTCCACCTTCCTATATAAAGCTGCGTTGTAGTCTGCATTCGAACCAACTGCGTTGGGACTGTCTTTTCAACTGTATGTAATCTTTTAAACGAGCGCATAATATTTAAAGCTTTTGTCCTACTTTCCGCTTGACGAACGAACCTCTAAATCTGTTGCGGATAGATACTATCCAATGCAAGGTGAGGTTTTATGTTTGAGGCATTCAAGAAAAACGGGCACAAGTCTGACGGCAAGGATGCGACGCTTAGCGGAGTGGTAGACGCGGTCGAGGACGCTTACAAGAGCGACAAGTCATCCAAGCGAGTCGAGCTGCTGACCAATGCGCATGGGGAGTTCGTCGCGATAAAGGGTAGCATAAGAAAGGAATACAGCCAATTGGTGACGATGATGACGAAGCTGGGAGACATAATAAACACCAGCAAGGACAACGAGGTCGTGAAGAGGGCGGAGCTGCTTAGAATAGAAGTGAACAACGTGGCAAGGACGAACAGGCATCTGGACCAGGGGCAATGATACAAAAGCTCTAATATGTGAGTGGCGCAATATTGTTGCAAATACGGCGGGGTAGCTCAGCCTGGTTAGAGCGCTAGACTCATATGCAAAGCATTATGAGTGATGAGCATTTCGATGCTATGACGAGAAATCTAGAGGTCGCGTGTTCAAATCTCGCCCCCGTCAACTCATTTGGAGTTCAACGTCTAAGCAATAGTATTATATTACATTTTATATAAAATTTATAAATAATGTAATTTGTAATATCAAATGCCATAATACGGTCTAGTCAATTACGACTGTTTAATCTTACATTTTTCAATAAAAAGATAGATTTATATATTTGTAATAAAATATATATTTCATGGTTGCGCTGAAAAAACGCGGGGCTAATGGCAAAAGTTTCTACTACCTCAGCCATACTTATAGGCAAAAGGGCAAGGTGAGGTACAAGGAGACGAAGATCGGGGATAAGCTGCCGGGAGACCTGGCAAAGCTAAAGAGTGAGTTCCTTCAGGGCATATACAAGGAAAAGTGGTTTGTGGACTTCGGTGAGATAAGGAAGGCTTACCTTAAGGAGCAGAAGCTGATGCCTTCAGAGATAAGGGAGAAGAATCTAGAGGCGTTTGCCGTAAGGTTCACCTATGATACGAACAGGATAGAGGGCTCAATGCTCACATTGGGCGAGACCGGCGCACTACTGATAGAGGGGATAAGCCCGAAGGACAGGCCGATGAGGGACGTCAAGGAAGCTGAATCGCACAGGAGGGTCTTCTACAGTATGCTTTCGCACAAGGGTGATCTGTCGATAGGAATAACGCTTGCATGGCATAAGGAGCTATTCGGCGAGACAAAGCCCGGCCTTGCGGGAAAGATCAGGGACTATGGGGTCTATATCACGAACAGCACATTCAGGCCGCCTGCGGCAGTAGAACTCCAGACACGTCTTCTTGAATTCTTCAGATGGTACTCAAGGGAGGAATCGCGGATGAACCCGGTTGAGCTGGCTGCCCTTGTTCACGTAAAGTTTGAGACTATCCATCCTTTCGGTGACGGCAATGGAAGGGTAGGTAGGCTCCTGATGAATTTCGTGCTGCACAGGAACGGTTACCCGATGATTGATATAAGATACCAAAACCGAAAGGGCTACTATCGCGCCCTTGAGCGTGCGCATATAAAGAATGATGACGGCGTATTCGCCCAATGGTTCTTCAAGAGGTACATCAAGGAAAATGGCATGTATCTTAAGGCCCGCTAGCCCCAGGATAAGAAAGCTTTATATAACTTAAAAAGAGAGGAATGTAGAATACTCATCTAGTGATATTTATGACAAAGAGATCGCAGGGGCTGTTCGTCGGCAAGACTAGGCACCTCTCAAGGCACCACAGGCCCGCAGCGTTGGGCATCAACGAGATCATAAACGACATCAAGGTAGGGGAGAGCGTGGCGATAGTGCCCAAGGGCAACTTCAGCAACATACCCCACCCGAGGTACAGGGGAAGGATAGTGAAGGTGGTGGAGAAGAGGGGATCCGCGTACGTAGTGGAGCTCAAGATGATCAACGCCAGGAAGACGCTCATAGTCCCCGGCATACACCTGCAGAGGATGGCAAAGGCCAAGAGCTGACTTAACGTATTCTTTTAGAATAATGAAAATGTTAGCGTAAGCGCAGAAAAAGTCAGTTTACTGAATCAACGAAGTCTCTGAAACTGTCCTCGCTATGCTGCCTGAGTAAGCTTGAATGGAATTTCACAAGCTGGTCATTGTCTTTGAAACGGCGCAGATTAAGTTGCCTTATCCTGTCGTTCTCCAAGAAGTAGTAGAACATGTGTTTGGTCCCGTCCTTGTTGGTTGGGGCCTCCCTGCGACCCACAAGGCCCCTGTTGACGAAGTCAGTGTAGAGAAGATTATGGGTGGCCTTGATGTAAGTATCCTCGTATTCCTTGCCCACAGGGAGCACATGCTGGGCAATTTCCTTGAAGGTGAGTTCCTTCTTCCCTTGGGCAGTATCTGAAAGCGCCACTATGATCTTGGACCTTATGTAATGCCTGGCTGCGACGGATACCTTCTCGGAGGCCTTCTGGGCCTCCTTCCAAGACGGCTCTTCTTCCTCCTTCTTTTGGAATACGCTCATCATCGCCTGTCTCCCCTGAAGCCTCCCCTTTCGTCGCCCCTGAAGTCCCTCCTGTAGGGCTTCGTGAACATGTAGAACCTCTCGTCTCCCATCAGCTCGGATATTATCCTGTCTGCTACGAGCTTTGCGGGATCCTGCAGCAGCGGCACCCTTGCGGATATGTCTGCGAAGCTCTCGAACTTCTTCTCCTCCCTGGCCTTGAGTATGGACTCGAGGTGCCTCTTGCCCACTCCAGGCAGCAGCTCGAGGGCGTGCTGCCTTATGTTCAACGGGCCCGCGGTGTTGAAGACGTCGACGAACCTCTGTTCGTTCGCCTTGACGACCCTTGCCACCACGTTGGGAAGCTCGTTCTTCGCCGTCTGAGTGAGCTCGCTGTAGCTCACCCTCGACTTTATCAGCATTATCTTCTCGCGCTCCTCCTTGCCTATGTAGACCCTCTCCCCCAATGTGAGGGTCACGTTCGGCTTCGGCGTTGCCTCAAGCAGCGTGAACTGGGTCTCTCCGAGGAGCTGGGCTATCGGCTCGGGCCTGTTCGAGAAGGACTTGCCGCTGAGCATGAAGTCCAGAACGAATGCGTTCTCCTCTCTCCTCTCCTCTCCGTCCATCTCAACAACCCTATCTCTCCCTTTTGCATCCACTAGCCCTTCTTCTCCTTGGTTATGGCCAGGATCTTGCTCGTGTCCTCTTCCGTGAAGGTCTTCTTCTCGTGCGCCAGTATCTGCTTAAGCATCATAAGGTTCTGCGGCCTTATGGAGGCGATCTCCACAGCGGTCAGGTCCGTGACTATCTTCAGCTCCCTCACCGCCTCGAGTATCTTTGCCTCCGTGGACTCCTTCTGCGCGAACTTCTTCGCGTGGTCGGCAGCTGTCTGCTGCTCGTATGTGGGCTCCTTGCCCTTCCCCTTCTCAAGTATCTCCGAGACCTGCCCTAGCGGCACCGGCCTCCTGTTCTCGACTCCCTCTCCAATCATGAAATCAACTTAATCTTAGTAATTATGCACTATTAGCTATTTAATAGTTTTATGTTGATATAGATTGGAAAAACAGGTTTAAAGGGTTTTGCATGGATGCGAAGGAGGCCTACCAGGGAGTGCTGAAGGAGGTAAGGAAGCACATAGCCGGGAAGGAGGATGTTATAGAGCTTATGTTCATAGCGCTAGTGGCCAACGGCCACGTCCTGCTAGAAGGAGTGCCGGGAGTAGCGAAGACAACGATGACAAAGGCGCTCGCGGACTCAGTGCAGGCGGAGTTCAAGAGGATACAGGGAACCCCGGACATACAGATAAAGGAGATAACAGGATACCCCTACCTTGACGAGAGCAACAACATAAAGTTCAAGAAGGGCCCCATTTTCAGCAACATACTCCTGATAGACGAGCTGAACAGAACCCCACCTATGACGATGAGCGCGCTGCTCGAGGCACTGGAGGAGAGGCAGGTCACGGTAGCGGACCAGACCTACCCGCTCGACAAACCGTTCATAGCCTTCGCGACCCAGAACCCGCTCAACATAGAGGGCACAAACCCGCTGCCCAAGGTGCTCGCCGACAGGTTCATGATGAGGATAGCGGTGAGCTACCCGTCCGAGCAGGAGGAGGAGGAGATGCTCAGGATAAAGGAGCACGAGGAGAAGGTCAAGGTGGAGAAGGTGATAGGCACCGAGGACATTCTCCGAATGCAGGGCGAGGTGAAGGACATCGCCATATCCAACGAGGTCATAAATTACATTACTAAGATAGTCGACGCCACCAGGACAGACATACACGTGGTGATGGGAGGCAGTCCGAGGGCGGAGATAAGCTTCATGCAGTGCGGCAAGGCGAGGGCGCTCATCGAGGGCAGGAAGGAGGTCACCATCGACGACATAAAGTTCCTGGCCAAGCCGGTGCTGAGCCACAGGCTGGTGGTCAGGTCGACGGGCGGCATAGGAGTGAACGGAATAATAGACGGAGTAGTGGCGTCAGTAAGATAATGCCTAACTACCTTCGCTTCCTTCTTGTGGAACCACGTTTCGACGCAGAATTCTCGAACTCGGACAGGAACTCGTTCGAGGAGATGGAGACCATCATTATCCCTGTGAAGCCGCAGACTATTATCAGCGCTATTGTGGAGATGAAGAGCACGTATGCTGGATTGACTGCCGCGCTTGTGCCGCTGATGTTCATCACCCCTATGAAGAATACCGCCCATAGTGCGATTGCGCCGACCGCGATCTCGTTGTATGAATGCCTGAATAGCATGAGCACAGAGAGGTAGAGCACCCAGAACACGCCGCCGAAGCTGAACAGGAGCACGAGCGGCTCTACCGCGCTTCCGAAGTATAGCATAGGGGCGAGGAAAGCTAGCGCGCCGAGTATCAGCGCTGCCATCCATATTCCCATGTGCCTAGAGTGGTGCCTGTGTTCCTCATTGGTGAGGAACTTCACACACGAGGTGTGCGCCTTGACGAAGTTGGCGACGAGCACTGCAGCCGTTATTAGTATGAGGAAGCCCCAGAATATTATCGTGCTGGTGAAGCCGGTGTTGCCGCCCGCGCCCAGCATTGAGCTGAAGGCCACGCCGGTCGCCATGGCGATCGCGAAGGTTATGAGCGATATGCCCAGCGCCCTCCTGTAAGCGAATCCCCAGTACCTCTTGACGTGGCTTCTTGCGTACTCCATCTAACCCGCTTCAATAATCAAATCAAAGAACTAAAAGGCTTTCCTAACTTCAAGGAAGTATGAAGAATATCAGGTTGCCGACGGCAAGGGACAGTACTATCCCGATGAATATCGGGAGGGCCAGCGGCACCGCGTTCTTGTACACGGGCAGCTTTGTGGTGACCCTCTTTCGCCTCATCTCGCTGATTATGCTAGAGGTGATCAGCCTGTCGAACTTGCCCACCTTGTTCTTTACCTTCTGCAGCTCCTTGGCAGTCATCAGGTTGAACGCAACGATGTCGCCCTCGTCGAACTTCCTGTAGTCCACGTACTCCACCATCGAGTCAGTTATCGGCCTCTCGAAAATAATTAGCAGTGTGGAGAATACGAGCATCACCAACAGTATAGCGATCCCTACGGCGTTGACCCTCAGCTCCATGAAGAGGAATATTATGAAGATCAGGTAGGCCGCTGTCATCAGCCCAGCCTTCGTTATGGTGGCCCTGTCTATGAAAGAGGTGAGCGGCTGCTTGAGCATCTTCCTCGCCCTTGGTAGGTAGTAGAGTGGCACTATGACCAGCGACACCAGACCAGCCGAGACCAGAACGGAGAGTATCATGGGTAGCCCAAACTGGCCTGGCGCTCCTGCCAGTAGAGGCACAGGCTGCAGCGGTATTATAAGCGATATAGCGGCGAACTCGATTATGTCGGCTGCGCCTATCTGGCCTATCTTGTAGACCACGTAGCCCAGCCCGAGCACTATGAACGATATCGCCAGGCTCTCCAGTATCAGCGCCTGTGTTGGGTACAGCAGCGTCATCCCGAACCCGAAGGCGAGTGTGGCGTATGCGAAGATGGTGGGCACGTTCCTCTTGTTGAAGAGGTCGAACAGCATGTACACTATCCCTATTATGATTAGGCTCGCGATCCTGATAGTGAATAATTCCATCAGACCAACGTCAGTGCACCAGCTTGCCGAACCTTGCGTCTGCCTTTGCCCAGTCTATGTTTGCCGCGAGCGCGTTTAGGTACGACGCCCTGTCAGGGCCGTACTTGTGGTAGTATGCGTGCTCGAAGACGTCGGCAGCTATGATCGGCACGGAGCCGACTATGCCGCCCATGTTGTGGACGTCGAAGAGGAAGTTCCTGAGCTTGCCATCTGTAAGGACGTCTGCACATAGGACGACCCATCCTCTCCCAGACTTGCCTACAGCGATGAAGTCCGCCTTCCATGCGTCGAATGAGCCGAAGTCCTCGACTATCTTCTTGATCAGCGCGGAGTTTGCATCGTAAGTCCCGTTGCCTCCCATAGTGTCCCAATAGACCTCGTGCAGCACCATGCCATTGCCGTTCCAGGTCTCCTCAAGCTTGAGCGACCTGAACAGGCTGTAGTTTGCGTTCGCCTTGCCCCTGTCCGCCCCTACGAGCTCCTTCTCTATCTCGTTCCTCTTGTTCACGTAGCCGGCGTAGTGGGTGTCGTGGTGCCAGGTGTACGTCTCCTGGTCCATAAGCTCCTTCAGCTTCTCGAACGCCACTGGCATCGGCTTTACGGTATGATTTCCATCTGAGTTGCTCATCCTCTCACCACTATCGTATTATATTGGCACAAAAGCTATTAAAACATAGTTTGGTAATACTCTATCGTTATCGGGATTGCCGCTTGACGGCGCAATCCCGGCTCCTTGGTGCTCTTGAGATGGATTACAATCAGATAGCCGCGAAGTGGCAGAGCGCGTGGAAGGATGCGAAGGTCTACGAGGTCGAGCCCAACGAGAAGGAGGGCATGCTGGTAACAGCGGCATTCCCGTACGTGAACGCGCCGCAGCACATGGGCCACCTGAGGACATACGGGAGCGCAGACACTTACGCACGATACAAGCGCATGCGTGGGCTCAACGTGCTCTATCCGATGGGCTTCCACGCCACTGGCACTCCGATCCTCGCGCTTGCGAAGAGGATCGCCAACAACGACCAGGAGCTGATAGACGAGTTCAAGAGGCACTACCGCATACCTGAGGAGGACATAAGGAAGATGTCAGACCCGGTGTTCATAGCAAACTACTTCGTCAAGGAGATGGAGAACGGGATGAGGCTGGCCGGATACGGCATAGACTGGAGGAGGAAGTTCGTCTCCATAGAACCGCTGTTCAGCAGGATGGTGGAGTGGCAGTTCCTCATGCTTAAGGAGAAGGGATACATAACACAGGGAAGGCATCCTGTGGGATGGTGCACCAACGAGAACAACGCCGTGGGACAGCACGACACCAAGCACGACGTGCAGCCTGAGATAGAGAAGATAACCGCAGTCAAGTTCAAGGATCCTGACAGCGGGATACTCTTCCCCTGCGCGACCTACAGGCCCGAGACCACCTACGGAGTAACGAACATATTCGTCAATGAGAATCTGGATTACTCCATAGTGAAGATAGGAGAGGACCGCCTCTACCTAGCTAAGGATGCGGCCAAGATGCTTGAGTACCAGTTCGGAATAACTGTGGAGAAGGAGATGAAGGGGAGGGACCTGCTCGGCAAGAGGGCAGTGAACCCGATCAACGGCGAGACCGTTCCTGTTCTTCCGGGCTTCTTCGTCAAGGGCGACGTGGGTACTGGAGTAGTGATGAGCGTGCCTGCCCACGCTCCCTTCGACTACGTTGCGCTCGAGAGGCTCAAGGCAAAGGGCTATCCCGTTCCCAAGATGGAGTACAGGAAGCTGATAGAGATAGAGCCGCTAGGCGGGATGACGATAGGGAGGTCGCTGAGCGACGTCGCCACCGGCCAGGTTAAGCCCGTGCATACCGATATACCAGCGCTCGCATACCTTGAGGTGCTGAACACAAACCCAGACGCAATCGACGACATGATAGAGTTCGCAACCAAGCTCGCATACAGGGAGGAGAGCCACTGGGGTAAGATGATAGTAGGCAAGTACTCTGGGATGAGCGAGCCCGAGGCAAGGGACAGGATAAAGGCGGACCTCATAGCTGCCAACGAGGCGTTCGAGGTCTACACGCTCAGCAACTCAGAACCGGTGATATGCAGGTGCGGCACGCGCGTCATAGTAAAGATAGTGGAGAACCAGTGGTTCATAAACTACGGCGACGAGGCATGGAAGGAGGGCGTGAGGAAGGCGCTGAAGGATATGAGGGTGTATCCGGAGAAGTACAGGTCCACTTTCGAGAAGGTGGTTGAGTGGATAGACGTCAGGTCTGCGGAGAGGGAGCAGGGGCTGGGGACCAAGTTCCCTTTCAACCCGAACCACATAATAGAATCCCTCTCCGACTCGACGATATACATGTCGCTCTACACGTTCTTCCACATAATCAAGTCCAACGGCATAAGGCCGGAGCAGCTCAACGCTGATTTCTTCAACTACGTTTATCTCTCAAAGGGGTCGCCTGACTCTGTATCCGCGTCTACCGGGATAGACTCGATGCTGGTCAAGAGGTGCAGGGAGTCATACGACTACTGGTACGGCAACACTGCAAGGTTCTCCGGCCCCGACCTGATCTGGAACCACCTCACCATGTACATGTTCAACCACGTCGCGCTCTTCGAGAGGAGGAACTGGCCGAAGGCGGTCGTGACCAACGGCTTCGTGACGTATGAGGGCGAGAAGATGAGCAAGAGCCTGGGCAACATTGTGCCGCTGAAGGAGGGGCTGGAGAAGTACGGCACCGACCCGCTCAGGTTCGTCCTCATAGCAGGCGCAGACCTGGACACCGAGACGGACTTCAACATGGAGGCCGTGGGCAGCGTCACATCGAGGAACGAGTTCATATCAAGGACCATAGCATCGCTCGCGACGATGAGGAGCAAGGAGCTCTCGCACATGGACTACTGGCTCTACTCCAAACTCAACGCGAAGATAAAGAGGGTGACGGAGCTGATGGACAGCATAAGCCTGAAGAACGCGTACACAGACGCCTACTTCAACTCCGTGGCTGAGCTCAGGCTCTACACCGAGAGGGGAGGCAGCAACGAGATAGTGGTGAGGGAGTTCCTGGAGGCCGTAGTGCTGATGATGGCGCCGATAATGCCACACGTCGCGGAGGAGTTCTGGCACATGCTGGGCAAGGAGAGCCTTGTGGTGGGGGAAAGGTGGCCGGAGGCCAACGAGTCCATGGTCAGCGCCGAGGAGGAGACGATAGAGGACATGATCTCCACTACGGTCAACGACATAGTGCAGGGAGTGTCGTTGTCTTCGAAGATAGATGCCAACAAGGGGAAGAAGGTGTCCGAGATAAGGCTGATAATAGCGGATGACTGGAAGCTCAAGGCTTACAACTCGCTTGCGACACACAAGGAGATGCAGAAGACGATGCAGGATGCCGCCCTGTCTGAAATCAACAAGGAGACGCTAGCGAAGTTCCTCGGCCAGTTCGCGAAGAGAATGAAGAGCCTCACGCCGATGCCGGAGATGGGCTCCGCGAGCTCGCTCGCAGGATTCAAGGACGCGGCAGGATACATATCCGATAAGGTGGGCGCACCTGTCGTGGTGGAGCTGGAGAAGGACTCCAAGTCTATGAGGGCGCAGAGGGCGCTCCCTGACAAGCCCAGCATAGACATATCGTGGATGTGATAGGAACTATTGCTCGTCGTTTAGGGAAACAATAGCGTCCACGCTTTTTTGAAATGTCTGGCCGTCAACTAGGCCGTAGACGCCTTGCAGTCCGTCCCTGAACTTCTTGGAGTTCACAGTATCTAATATCTTCCTAAATCTTTCCATGAAGTCGTATCTGGAGGACACCTCGCCCTTCACCCAGCCCCTGTCTTTGATGCCGGGCACCAGCATGAAAAGATCCCTTATGTCCGTATACCTGCAGCTGAGCATCTTCAGGACAAATAGCGCATCGATGTCTACGACCCTTAGCTTGAGCTTTTCTGTTATCGTCTTCCCCTTCAGGGTCTTGACTTCCGAATGCTTGAAGACCCAGCCAGAGGGTATGGAAACCCCAGTCTGCCTGTCATGGATACCGCCTATCAGGACATCGAAGCTCACCTTGAATGAATTGGGCAGTATCTTTTCGTATCTGGCGAAGCTGATGCTGGGGCCTATTCTGGAGAACTCGGCTCTTTCGTAGCCCATGCGGAGCAGGACTTTGCCGATCCTTTCGTGCTCTGCTTCCAGCCCTACGACTATGTCGCAGTCAACCGAGAACCTAGGCAGCGCATAAGCATTCACTGCGTAGCCCCCTATTACTACGAACTTGCGGCTCCCGAGACCTTTTAGTGCCTCAAATACCTCGCTTTCCCTTACCTGTAACGGATCCATATTTCTCCCTCATGTAATTGTAAGAGTAGGAGTAGGCCTCGTTCGCGTTCGCAAACCTTGACGCCTCTGGCAAACCGATCACCTTAAAACCGGCCTTCATGGCATATTTCAAGGAATCTACTGGATTCAAGATGACATACTCTCCTATCGTAGCCCCCTCATGTACATATACGGGTATGTCGCGCTCGCTGAAAAACTTCTTCCAGTAGCCCAAATCCTTTTTCAATACATTGATGAAGTAAGGCGATTTCTCCACGCCCCTCTGGACATAGGAGTAATCGCTCCATATCTCTACCGCCGATGAACCCGCAAAGGCGTAGGGCCTCTCCGCCCTTTTCACGGCTTCTGGAACCTTGAACCCTAACAAGCCCTTTACGGCCCTTTCGGGGCTTACACACACGTACGTGCCTCTTGACTTCTTCCTAATCCATCCGGACCGCAACAACAATGAGAATATCTTTTTCTTCATGCTCTGCCCCACTATCCAGTCCAGGTCGGACTGGCCGAATTCCTCAGTTGCACCGTGTTTCGTGAAAAACAATGCGTATGCCCTCAAGCCATACTGCGGTATCTCATTTGTCATAGTTACCTATTAGGTAACTATTAATATTTAAGCCTTCCCATCTAGCAAGTTGGAGATAGGATTCCGGCACGCATGTCGTGGTGGAGCTGGAGAAGGACTTGAAGTCTCTGAGTGCGTCGAGGGCACTCCCGGACAAGATCAGCATAGACATATCGTGGATGTGACTAGTGAGCAGCAACATTTATATACCTATAGTACTATAGCTATATAGATTATATGACTGGAACAACCACGATACAGTTGAGCCTTAAGGTAAGGTCTCTTCTGGACAATGTAAAGAGAGAGATAGGCGCTAGGAGCTATGCTGATGCCATAGTGTGGCTTGCCAAGAGGGCAAAGGTTATGGAGAAGAGCGAGCTGGGGCTGCTTCCAAAGCTGCATACTTTCAGGAGGGAGAAGCATGACCGTTTTGATTGATAGCTGGACGTGGATCGAGTACTGGAAGGGTGGCAAGCACGCACATGAGGCTATGGGATACATCGAGAGCGATGAGGAGGCGTTCGTGTCCGCAGTAAACCTTATCGAGCTTTATACATGGGTAGCCAGGGACTATGGCGAAACGGTAGCCAGGTCAAGATTAGAGAGCGTGGAAGCCCGGTGCTATATTGTGCCATTAGAAAAGGGGATATCTCTTGACTCTGCCAGACTTAAGCTGAAACATAAGTTGGGCATAGCTGATAGTATAGTTTTGGCTACAGCAAAAAGCGTAAATGGGAAAGTAGTCACAGGAGACTCTGACTTCAAGCACATAGATGGAGTGGTGTTTATTGGATAGTTGGTGCTTACGACCAGATGTTAGGTAATCAATGATGCAAAAATCAAGCAAAGGAAGAGCTAATGAAGGCCATAAAGAAACGCAAGAACATACGCTGGTCTGCTGTAGCCAAGAGGGCAATGCGGAACAAAGAGAAGACGTTAGAACTCATGGATAAACTACTTGCGAAGAGCCGATTAACTGAGAAAGATGCACTGATGATAGGAAGGAAGATAAACAGGGAAGTCGCAAGGAGGCATAGATTGAAATGATACTAGGAATAGGCACTGATATTCGTTCAAGCTGATGTAATGGGTCTCCTCAAGAAGTACGACGCGTTCATATTCGACTGGGACGGCACGCTCAACGGGATGAGGTTCGCACTGCGTCTCAACGAGAGCGTGAAGCACGCGCTGAAGCTATGGAACAAGGACAGCTCGATGAAGGACTTCGGCACTATGGGAATAGACCTGAAGAAGAAAAAGCTGTCCGATGAGCAGAGGAAGAACAGCATAATGGTGCCGCTCGCCGAGCTGCCGTTCTACATGAGCAGACCGAGGCTGCAGAACGGGACCGTGCACGTGCTCAAGAAGCTTGAGAGGGCTGGCAAGTACATGGCGATAGTCTCGAACGGCAACGAGCACAGGCTGATGAAGGAGCTCAACTACCTGGGCATAGCGGACTACTTCGACATAATATCCAGCGCCAAGTCGCTGAAGGCGATGAAGCCGAACCCCTCAGGCATAATTGCGGTGGTGAAGACATTGGGGGTGAAGCCGAATAGGGCTGTCTACATAGGCGACATGGTCGACGACGTCATATCCGCGAAGCTGGCACGGGTTGCATCCTGTGCCGTAGCGGACGGCTTCGACAGCTACCACAGGCTGAGGAGCGTCAAGCCCACCTATCTATTCAAGACCATAGAGGCGCTTGAGAAGGCGCTGTGAGAATGGAATAAATACCTATGCAGCCAAGCCTTAGCGATTGGATGATGGGCAAACGGCTGAAACAGCAGTCGGCGCTGGAGCTGCTCACCACTTACTCATGGGCTCTCCTGATAATTGCGATATTCGTGGCGGCTGTGGCTGTGATAAACAGCGCAAGGCCGGCGACCAACTACCTCGCATCCTCGTGCTCGATAGAGCCCCTTCTCCCCTGCACCCAGACCCTTCTCACTTACAACACCATAAGCCCGATAAAGTTTACGGTGCTCTTCCAGAATAACCTGGGGGAGACGATGTACTTCCCTCTTAACTCTATCAACATAACGGTCACCAACATAGGCAACAAAGGGGTCTCGTACTCGCTGGGCAACTGCACCCCGTCGCTCGCGCTCCAGGGGAACCCCGTGCTCTGCAGCGCCTACATACCGGGAACCTTCAAGCCCGCGATAGGGACACAGGAGACTATCCTGTTCTCGCTCAACTATGAGCTGTGCAGCACCACCGCATTGGCATCGTGCATCTCGACGCAGTACAGGTCCACAGGGCAATCGTCCCAGACGATGGCGCCTTCCGCAACTTCGTTCCACCTGCTCAAGATGGTGGCAAGCCCAGCCTCGGGCACTGTGGACCTAAACGGCGTGACGTACCTCAACAACGCCAACGTCCTGCTCCTAACCAACAACTACAACGTGTACGCGATACCTCCTTCAGGGTACAAGTTCTCCTCTTGGGGGATCAGCGTGGGGTCAGGGGGAGGCACTTCCTCGCTCTCCTCAGCGTCGGCGCAGAACTCCGTGCTCGCCCTGGGTTCCAACGCCACGCTCACGGCGAACTTCGGCGCGATAGGCTCCACGAGCACGGTGACCCTGACTTCTACATCGACTACGACTACAACATCCACATGGGTCACCACCACGACCATCGCACCGGCGCTATTGGCGGGAGCGATAACTCCGTCTGCCCCGACATTGGACAGCGGGCAGAGCGTCACGCTCACATCAGCAGCATCTGGAGGAACAACGCCTTACTCGTATAGCTGGTACAGCGGGGGGTCGTCTACCTGCACATCTGACAGCGCGGTGGGCGGACAGACCTCGTCCACCTATGCGCCTTCGCCCTCTTCATCCACATACTATTGTTACCAGGTGGGGGATTCTTCCACCCCCCAGCAGTTCACCAAGTCCGCCACTGACTTGGTAACGGTCAACTCAGCGCTTTCTGCTGGGGCGGTAACGGCGTCGGGCACTACACTGGACAGCGGGCAGACAGTCACCCTCACCTCGCACCCATCGGGCGGCACGACAGCATACTCTTACGTGTGGTACAGTGGGAGTTCGGCGACCTGCTCTTCCGACGGCGCCGTGGGCGGGCAGACCTCCTCAACTTACGCCCCGTCGCCGTCATCGTCCACCTATTACTGCTACCAGGTCACGGATTCAGCCACTAGTCCTGAGTCGGCCAAGTCGGCGACCATATTGATAACGGTCAACTCCGCCCTTGCTGCAGGTGCGATAACTCCATCGTCACCAAGCATATACACGGGAGGAAGCGGGGTTACCCTCTCCTCTGCTGCTTCAGGAGGTACGACTGCGTATTCCTACCAGTGG
>JAGWFU010000066.1 GCA_028867845.1 Microcaldota archaeon
AAGGGGATGAAGTGCCTATCAGTCAAGCAGCCCTATGCTGAATTCATAGTCAAGGGGCTGAAGACCATAGAGCTGAGGAGCTGGAACACCTCCTATCGGGGAGATCTTCTGATACACGCCTCTGCGGTTCCCGACTCTGAGGGCATCAAGCGCTTCAACATAGATGAATCATCGATCCAGAAGGGCGCCATAATCGGCAAGGTCTTCCTCTACGGCGTCAAGGAGTACCCCAATGCGCTCGCCATGCTGGAGGACAAGGACAGGCACCTTGCGGGCGAGGCATACATCAACAAGTCCAAGTTCGGCTTCCTTCTCAGGGAGGCCAAGGTGATTACGCCCATACCTGCAAAGGGGAGCCTGGGGATATACGAGGTAAACCTCGGCGGCGTGTCTTATGCCTAAGAAGACGAGGCCAAAGGCGCCAGAGCCCGTGGTCGGCGCTTACATACTCGATCAGAGGGACAGGTTGCTCCTGATCAAGAGCTACAAGTGGGGGGACCAGTGGCTGATCCCCGGCGGCCACATAGAGTACGGTGAGAGCGCGTTCGATACCGCCGTCCGCGAGGTGAAGGAGGAGGTGGGCCTCTCAGTCAGGCCGCTCGGCGTGGTTACCGTTTTCGAGGACATATTCCCCAAGGACTTCTTCGAGAAGAGGCACTTCCTCTACATCGAGCTGTTCTGCAGGGCCAAGAGCACCAAGGTTAAGATAGACGGCGACGAGGTTTCCGAGTATGCATGGTTCAGTCTTGGCGAGGCTCTCAAAGTGGTTTCCAACCCTACGATAACGAGCACCATATCCGCCTACCTTGAGATAAAGAAGGGAAGGCGCTCCTTCATTGAGCTGAGGCCGTGACCATTTGCCACGGCAATTTCCAGAATCTTTATAAATCCTGTATGGCATTATCCCGTTAAGGTTGGATAAGATGGCCAGGCGGACCTTCGTGTTCCTGTCAGCCCTATCGGCAATGATGCTGTGCCTCGCATTCGCAGCCAACATCGTGCCATCTACGGTATACTCATCCATATCCTCCAACGCCTCTGTTGGCCTCAACTACAGGGCCGCGCTGATTGCCGCCGCGGACAACTCCAAGGTCCTGAGCTCCGCAGCGCAGTTCATAAGCTGCAAGACCAACTTCACCGCCACATTCATAGACCAGGTCAACGACGAGGTCCCCTCCCTGTCTAACCTTACCTCGCTTTCAGGTAACCTGCTCCAGCAGACCGCACAGCTGCAGCTCTACGCCAACGAGAAGAACTATTCGCTCTTCAGGGACTACATGATATCGACATACAACCCAGAGCTCAAGCAGATCGGCCCCGCCGTACTATCCTCCATAAGGTCGGCCAACCTCACCGCCAACGCCACGGCGATACTAAGGGCCGAGTACAACTCAAGCAGGCAGTCGTACGCCAACTGCAGCTTCTCCGCCGTGAGGTCGTACGCGCTCAACAAGATACAGACCTATGACAACATAACCGCGCAGTACGATGTGCAGATAAGCGGGCTCGACGCACAGGGGGTCGACACCTCTGCGATGTCCTCCCTGCTTCAGAACGCTACTGCACAGGTCATAGGCCCCCTCTCCCAAGGACTAAACAAGTCCACCAACTCCTCACAGCTGCTCGCTGTTGTCCGCCAGCACTGCCTATTCAACGAGTGCAGCTCCGCCTCCAACTATCATCTCGCGGCAAGGTTCGAGATAGCCAAGCTTGACGCGATAATGGCAAAGGCCCAGTCCGTGGCCAATGGCACTATAAACTTCACCAACGCGACCGAGAGCATCGGAGCCGCAAACTCTGCCCTCGCGTCGATAGGTTCGTCGCATTACAACCAGTCCCTGCACCTAGTGCTGTGGGACAACATAACATACGCATCAAAGGCGATACGGGCCGCGCTGGCCCGCCCGAAGGGAGGTTGAGATAGATGGCCGCAAACAGGAACAAGCACAAGAACAAGCTGCTGATCGGAATTGCAGGGATAATCATCCTAATCATAGCGGTAGCCGCCCTGTTGCTCGGCGCACAGACTCAGCAGTCTGCCGCCGCCCCGCCTATGCACCCAATGCAGACGGTCAACTCCACTCTATCCCAGCTTTCCAACCTGACTCAGTACCTGAACGTCACGGACATACCGAACTACGACTACGGCTCTGTGCTCGACAACCAGACCGTACCCTCATCCCCATGAGGGGCGAGGCGGCTGCCAATAGGCAGCTCAGAACGCCTCGTTTATCCTCTTCCTCAGCTCCTCCCTCTTCGCCTGCGCCTCCTTCCTGCCCTCGGCAGTGTCCTTTGTGGCGTCAAGGATCAGGTCCGCTATCTGGTCCATCTTCTGGCCGTCCGCCTTCGCTATCCTCTCCTTCAGCTTCTCGAACAGCACGGCCTTGTGCGCCCAGAAGGCCATCTGCATCAGCCTGCCCTCCAGCAGGTCGTATTCGTCCCTTGCCCCGATGCTGCATCCGCAGCCGCATTCTTCGTCGTCCATTCGTTTCACCTATAGGACATCATATATATGACATCCTATATTATCCTTCCGTGCGAATATTTAAATATATAGGTTATCCTATATTTATGCAAGGTAATGAAGTGAATCACATGAAGGGACGAATGATGTGCGACATGCGGGGCATGCTCTCATTCCAGATACTGTTTCTGCTCTCTAAGAGGCATATGCACGGCGAGGAGCTGGCGACTGAGATAGGGAAGAGGAGAGGGGACAAGCCCAAGGCGGGCACCATATACCCGGCGCTCAAGGACCTCAAGTCGAAGAAGCTCATAACAGGGAAGAGGGAGGGCAAGCTGATAGTCTACTCCCTCACCCCCTCGGGTAGGGAGACCATGAAGTACGCCACCGACTACTTCTGCAGGGCGTTCGGCGACGTCTTCGCGCTCAGGGGCAAGTGAGTGGCACGATTGGATGAAACGTAATATAAATAAATTCACGCTTTACCTCCTGCCCATAATCTACATAGCCCTGACTTTGTACTTTGCACTTGGCCTGCAGACATGGCAGATGGCGGTGGGATTGGCGATATTCATCATAGGCGTGCTTATCGGCAAGAGGCTCAACGTCAAAACTACAGTAAAGAGGAACGGGGAAAAAATTTACTATGAACGCCACCCCGCGATATTTGCCATCTGGGTCGTGGCGATAGTGGCTAGGGTATCCGTGGAGTTTTTCTTCAAGACCGGGACTACGATATTCATAGTCACGTGTTTGCTCGCCCTCGTTACCGGTATGATCATATCGGAATCCAAATTCGTGCGCTTGAGGCTGAAGGAGGGGAAGATGGAGCTATGAGCCTTCCAAGCGCCATAATCCTTGACTTGGGTGGCGTGCTTGTTGACAGCGCGCCCGCCATAGCAGAGGGATACAGGCGCGGCTTCAAGAGCGAGGGGTTGGCACTGCCGTTCACGCCCCGTCAGATA
>JAGWFU010000067.1 GCA_028867845.1 Microcaldota archaeon
CTGCTGGGCAGGAAATACCTGGTGAGGATCTTCAACGGCATCTTCCATCTGAGGGGCATCGACGAGATGAAGCTCGGGGCTGAGCATTATTCGTATATGGAACTGGTGGCGAAGGGGCTTGAGCTCAAGGGGGTAAAGGAGTGGTATCTGGGGCTGCACAGCGCGCTCAAACTCAACAATATGACCCACGAGAGCTTCGGGATCGACGAGATCATGAGCGCGAGCGTCTTCAGGGCAAAGCCCGTGAGGATAGACGGACATGGTTTCAGGTTCCACAAGGTATCGAAGAGACTCTTGGGTTTCGGGATCGTAAAAGAGGGTGGCATAATGTATTCGGACAGGGAAAAGACCATACTGGACTTCATGTACCTGTGGAGGTACAGGGGCATGGACGAGGAGACGATACTGGCGGGCGTATCCGAGTGGGCCAAGGGGACCAATAAAGATGTGATGCGCAGGTACGCGAAGAGGTATCCGAAGGCGGTAGCGGAGATGGTAGAGAGGGGTTTGAGTGGACATAAATCTGGTAAATGATATCGCAAGGCGCCTGGGGTACGGGAAGACGGACCTGATAGAGAAGGACATACTGCTGCAGCTACTGCTGCATGACCTGTCCTCAGACAGGCAGTTCTCAAGGGATTTCCTTTTCAAGGGGGGAACCTGCCTGATAAAGGCATATGCGGGCTATTTCAGGTTCTCGGAGGACCTGGACTTCACCTACAGGAACCAGGAGGAGTTCTCCGGGATGAGCGGCAGCAAGATCAGGTCATACCTCTCCGCGAAGATCAGCGACATGGCGAAGATGCTAGAGGGAATCGCATCGGGGAGGGGGATGGACTTCAGGGCAGACCAGGAGCACATGGAACGCGGAGGGAGCAACAAGAGCGTGACGTTCAAGATCTTCTACGACTCAGTGGTGCTCAGGAGGAGGGCGTTCATAAAGATCCAGGTGTCGTTCGTGGAGAGGATATGCCTCAAACCGAAGAGGAAGAGGCTGGATCCGCTTGCCGCTGGCGCCGATGACAGGGAGCTGCGCAGGCTCTATCCGGACTATGCGGAATATGTGAAACCCGTCTATTTCATGGCGTACGACGAACGGGAGATTGCAGCGGAGAAGGTAAGGGCAATACTGACGAGGATGGGCACGAAGGGAAGGGATTTCTTCGACCTTTACATGCTGTACCAAAGGTTCGGGATAACCCCGCGGAGCGTCGAGAGGTACTCGATCGTGAAGACAAGGTTCGCCCTCCAGACGTACGAGAAGTACAGGAGGCAATTCAGGGAGAGGGCGGAGTCGGGGGTCAGGTTCCCGGACCTGGCAGGCGAACAGGACATGCTGATAGTGAGGCCGGACGCGAAGCGGTTCCTGACATTCTCGAGGGGACTCGAGGCATACATGGTGGAGCTGGTGGCAAGGCTGAGGCAGGAAGATTAGGACGGATGAGCGTAAGGCAAGTGGTAACGGCCTGCCCAACCGAATCATGCGCATAGAGCGCTGGCCAGGTTGAATGATCAACCGCTTTACGGAGCCGTTCACTTACATTTACAGTAGTGATTGACAAAATATATAAGACTAACGTTCTTCCACTTTTATGGAATCGTCAGACTTGCACTATCTCGCCAACGGCGTGTTGATGAAGGGAGATGTGGCGGGATGGGAGGGGAGTTAGGATACTATATCTCATGGGTTCAGCACGAGAGCGTAGTAGTTGAAGAGAAAGGGGCAACGTCACCTTAATGTAACGGTGTAGCAACTTGAGCCCATTCTTGCTTCTATGTATGCGCTGCCAGTGTTTAATTTCACCTCCACGTTTGAGTCCTGAAGTCCCCTCTTCCCCAAGTACTCTATAAACATCCTTGGGGTCTCGTTAGGGGAATCCTTGTGGAACAGGACGGTCTTTGCGCCATATTCCGAGGCTCTCTTGACAAGGTCCTCAAACACTATATCGAATATGCTGTCCTTTCTGAAGGTCCTGTGGCCCTCTACCGAATCCACAAGAAAGAGATCGCCCTGCCTGAGGCATATGGCGCTACCTACTGCCTTGTCGCCTATGTCATACCTTACCAGCACCACGTTCTCGTTTTCGCAATAGCCCCTTATGCCTGATTCAGTGTAGTTCGGCAGGTAAACGCACGCTATCTGCACTCCGCCATTGTAATCCAGCGGGTTCTTGCTCTCAACGGCTTTAACGAAGTTGGCGCTCGAGATTCTCACGTCTTTGTAATTTGCTGCGTTGAGGACGTCGCGTATGGCCTCCGCGCCGGTAGAAGCAAGAATCCTGTGCGCTTCGGCAGGGTCGGAGCGCGACATCGCATTGACAATCTCGTTTATCAATCGTTTGTAGCCGCCTTGAAACTCAGACCTGGCCCTGTTTACGGCCTGCATGCCCACTATGCTGGAGATCGCCCTTACGGCCCTCCCCTCCCTGTCGGGCGACCTTGATCCAAGTATGGCTATGACCGAATACTCGAGAAGTTCCTGCCTCGTATACCTCAGCTCCTCCACCGTGCCCGGGTTGTTTTTGCCCTGGTTTATGGCATACTCCCTAGGATTGCGCTCCTTCGCCTTGAGTATGAGCCCGGTCAGCACACTTACGGCCTCCTGCGGCATAGATGAGAACTTGTAGTCCAGCTCCAGGCCCAGGGCGGTGTCAATGCCAAACGCGTCCATCAGCGGCGCGAGCTTCTTGACCTTGTAAACCTCCATGGGCAGGATTCTTATGATTGACTGCCATTCCTTCACGTTGTCGAGCCCGTACCTTTCCGCCACGTATCCAGCCACAATATCGCGGTAGTTTCCTATGTTCTGCTCGTTAGGTTCGGGTAGCTTTGTCCAGGGCTTCCCGGTGAAGTTGCCGCGCCTGAAGCACTCGTTTTTGATAGAGATGACGTAGGCTATGAGCGCCATGGCAGAGTCCCTGTCATTTGCAAGGTTATGCATCCCCTTGCTTGTCATGTATATCATAGAGTTGTCATGGCCGAAGTCCAGCAGGTTGAACATGCGGGTCCCGGAGAGGTTGATCACCCTGAGCGAGCCCGCCATCATCTCCCGGTCGCCGAAGACCGCCGCCAGCCCGACGATGGGCCTGATGGTCTCCTGCAGCCCGCCGGGACCCAGCCTCTCTGACGCCTTGGCGACCTCCGCCACAACCTCCTTGGACGCCAACACCCTGATGGCGTGCTCCGCCCCTGATGCATCCCGCTTGAGGAGCGGCCCGCCGTAAGTATGGCTGGGCCATAGCGCGGCCAGTATCTCATCGGCCACCTCCTTCCTGTATTCGCCGTACAGGCCGCAGGCCCGGTCCGAGGAGAGCAGCCTGCTGTAGAAGCTGATGTCACGCGCGGCGGTCTTCCCGACGTGGTTGGATTCAAGCCACTTATCGACTACCCTCTCCCTCACCTCTTTATTGATCCTGGAGCCCG
>JAGWFU010000005.1 GCA_028867845.1 Microcaldota archaeon
GGCTAAATAAATTTATTACCTGCGTTAGGCGATAATTAGGCTTATATAGCTAAACTGGGATAGAAGAGCGCTATGACTAGGAAAAGGGTTATCATTATCGGGGCCGCCGGAAGGGACTTCCACGACTTCAACATGCTTTTCAGGGATAATGCTGAGTATGAAGTAGTTGCCTTTACTGCAGCGCAGATACCTTACATATCAGAGCGCAAATACCCGATGGAGCTTGCAGGGAAGCCGTATCCCAAGGGAATTCCCATATATGACGAGTCCGAGCTGGCGCGACTGATAAAGAGGTTTAAGGTTGGTATCTGCATCCAGGCTTACAGCGACCTTCCTGACGACGCTGTGATGGACAAGGGAAGCATAGTGAACGCAGCCGGCGCTGACTTCTGGCTTGTTGCGCCGGAGAGGACGATGCTCAAGTCCTCCAAGCCCGTCATAGCAGTTTGCGCTGTAAGGACAGGAAGCGGAAAGAGCCAGACCTCAAGGTACATAGCTAATATGCTGAGGGCTGCAGGGCTCAGGACAGTTGTTGTGAGGCACCCTATGCCGTACGGGGACCTGAAGGAGCAGATTGTGGAGCGTTTCGAGACGCTCAAGGACCTCGACAGGTACAAGACCACGATAGAGGAGAGGGAGGACTACGAGCCCCACATAAAGAACGGATTCGTGGTGTTTGCAGGCGTCGATTACGAAAAGATACTTAGGGCTGCGGAGAAGGAGGCTGATGTGATAATCTGGGACGGAGGCAACAACGATGCCTCGTTCTTCAAGTCGGACCTCTTGATAACTGTCGCTGACCCTTTGAGGGCAGGAAACGAGCTGACCTACTATCCTGGCGAGATGGTGGCGAGAATGGCTGATGTGCTCTTGATCAACAAGGTAAACTCGGCCACAAAGGAGGAACTCGAGAAGGTCTCATCAGACCTCGCTATGATAAATGGTAGGGCAAAGATAATTTACGCAGACTCGATAGTGAAACCGGACAACCCGAAACTCATCAAGGATAAGCGCGTGCTGATAATCGAGGACGGGCCGACCATTACGCATGGCGGCATGAAGTTCGGGGCGGGGAGCATCGCGGCGAGGGAATACGGAGCGCGGGAGGTTGTGGAAGCCAAGAAGTACATAGTGGGTGGACTTAAGGACACCTTCAAGAAATACCCGCAGCTGAAGATGGAGCTGCCCGCCATGGGATACAGCGCAAAGCAGATAAGGGACCTCGAGGCAACAATTAATGCGGCAGATTGTGACACCGTAGTGTCGGCTACGCCGACAAATATAAGGCACATAATAAACGTCGACAAGCCGATAGTGCAGGTTGGGTACGAGCTGGTGCCTAAGGGGCCGGCCTTCGATGCCGTGCTGAAGGCTTTCATAAAAAAGGTGAAGCGATGAAGATGATTGAGAAGACTCTGGTTGTGATATCGGTAATAGCTGTGTCGATATCGATTTACCTGACTATCGTCCACTACCAACCCAAGGCGCTGGTCTGCCCCGACACAGGGATAATAAGCTGCGAGACTGTTTTGGGCAGCTCCTACTCAACGCTCGCAGGGATACCGATAGCTGTAGGGGGGATAGTCTGGTTCGGAGCAAACATAGTCCTTGCGCGTAGGAAGGCCGGCATCGTCAGGAACATCTGGCTGATACTTGGGCTTGGCGGCTTAGTATACTCCATAACTGCCATGGGGCAGATAGGGAAGATATGCATATACTGCTCAACGCTGGACGCGCTCATCGTGGTGTCGATAGCGCTGTTCTTGCTCAAACGTGATTGATTGTACATAAGAGACCCGATCCATACTAACATCGACTTCAACGAGTTCCAGGAGAGGATAATCAACACAAAGGAGATGCAGAGGCTGAGGTACATAAAGCAGATGGGGTTCTGCAACCTTGTCTATCCGGGCGCCAACAATACGAGGTTTGAGCACTGCATTGGAGTGATGCACGTGGCAGGGGACCTGGAGAAAAAGGTCTACGACACGCCGAGGCCTGAGGTCGCTTACGTGGGCCTGCTGCATGACATAGGGCACGGTCCGTTCTCGCACCAGTCAGAGCCGATAATCAAGAAGTACCTGCACAAGAGCCACGAGCAGATGGGCGCCGAGATTGTTAGGAACTCTGAGATAAAGGACATACTCAACGAGGCTGGTCTCGACCTGGACTTCATATTCAACTACTTCGAGGACGAGATGAACTGCGAGGTTGTGGGTGGTGCCCTGGGCGCTGACAGGGTGGACTACTTGATGAGAGATTCTTTGTACACCGGGGTTGCCTACGGGATAATCGATTACACCAGGATAAGGAGTAAGATGACGTCGCACAAGGGCAGGCCAGCGATATACGAGCAGGGGATATCGGGAGCAGAATCGCTTTTGATTGCAAGGTACTTCATGATAAAGAACGTCTATATGCATCATGTGGAGCTGATTGCCGAGGGAATGTTCCAGAACTCTCTCTATGAAGCGATAGAGAGCGGCAAGATGGAGGCTACCGAGCTGCATGAACTTACTGACGCTGGGCTTTTCGGCAGGCTGATGGACATAGAGGGGCCAGGTGGCGCGATGCAGCGCATAAAAGAGAGGAGGCTGTTCAAGAGGGCCTGCTACAAGGACGTGAACCACGAACTGAAGATCGGTGAGGTAACCGACTGCCTAGATAAGATTGGCTTGGAGAAGAAGGATTATGTGGTGTATCTGGGTGAGCTGAGGGGCAGCATGTCAGACGTGCCGGTTGTTGACAAGGACGGCGGACTTGTTGGGAATCTGTCTGAGATATCCCCCTTGATAAAGACGCTTAACGCGACACTGGGCAGCGAGAGGAAGCTGCTGGTTGCGTGCGATGCAAGCAGGGCTGAAAAGGTGGGCGCAGCAATTGAAAAGCTGGTGTGAATAAGCCTGCGTTCCAGTAATAGGCAGTCCCGTCGGGCAAGGCTAAATACCTTTAGCCGAAATAGATACTTGCTAAATTGGGTCCATAGCTCAGCCCGGTCAGAGCGGCTGGCTCTTAACCAGTAGGTCGGGGGTCCGAATCCCCCTGGACCCGCTCTTGCTTAAAATCTTCCTTCTCCTGCGGAATCTTTATATATTAGCCAAATGTGAGCTATTGTGGTGGATTCGTGCAAGCTTCACAGAAAGTAGGGGAGAGGCAGGCACAGTTAGCGTTTGGCAGGCCTGATATAGACACATTGGCTAGCGAGAAGCTTTTTTATGGAGTAAGCCTAAGGCTGAATAACGATTACAGTTCAGAGCCCTTGAGAAAGTATGTACAGAGAGAGATATTCGGACAGGTTAGAAAGGAAATGCCGGACGCTTCTATACTGCCTTCTATCGGGAGGGAGGCGACCAGTACTTTGTCAGTGATAAATAAAGGGGTGAATATAGTTGAGGTGTACCTCTTCGATAAACATGATGGAGGAAGGCTTTTGAAGATGGTTACTCATGCGCATGGGGCGCCCATAATGAAGGGTGTTGCATATGCGTTGCAGAATGTGGCGTCGAGATTAGAACACACATCTGAGAGGGAGTTGATAGTGTTGATGAACCTTAGTTCCAGGCTTCCGGAATTAGAAGTGCATGAGAATTTTGCCCGGATGTAGTTGTAATAGGCAACTGTTAGTTCAGGGCTGCATCCAGTCTATCTCGTAGTACTCGTAGGGGCTCTTAGGGAGCTCCAGCCTCTTTACCCTATAGTACGTAACTGCTGTCTCTCTGTCTGCTATGGCTATTATCAGCTCCATCCTGTACTCCTTAGCCTTGTTTATTATCGCCGACAGCTCTGCTCCCCCCAAGTACTCCTCCTCGCTCAAGGAGAGCATGCCGAACCTCGGCTTTGCGTTGTCAGGAGTCTCGATGTTGCCATTCCTCCTGTGGTACAGGACAAAGTCTATCTCTACGCTCTTCTTCCTGGTCTTCCCCGGAATTGCCAGTATGAAAGTCTTCCTGACGGAGTGCGCGACCCTGATGGCCCTTGCCCACTCAGAGATGAGCAGCTTCGTGTCCCTCGGGAATACGTGTATCACGTGCTTGGAGTGTATCCACTCGCTGTCGTCCGACTTTACGGGCCTTGCTCCAGGGAAGTATACCCTGAAGTGCGTGCCGAACTTGAACCCGGTCTTTATCACGTAGCCCTTGCTCCTCCAGTCAGAGTAGACGTCGTAAAGCTTCTCGAAGTCGGCCCTCCTGCCCGTAGCTATATCGACTATCTGCTTCCTTGTGAAGTTTGATACGTTGAGTATGCCGCTGTCCATCAGGAATACGGTCTCGTATATGTCTAGCTTGTTTAGCGTGCCCCTCTCGCTCACCTTGTAGGTGGCGTACTGCCCGAACCAGTGCTCTTCGTATATCTGCTTCCCCTTCTCGTTGTCATCAACCACTGTGGTGACATCCTCGGGAAAGAATACCCCCTCGAGCCTGTAGTTCCTGAGCTTAAGCCTTGCTGAAGGGTACTTCTTGACCTGCACCTCTCCCTGCGCGGCTTTGAGCCCCTCTGTGTCCTTAATTATTAGTCCCCTGTCCCTCCAGTCCTTGTACGTGAAATACCTTGCCATGAACTTCTCGTTCTTGCTGAACTCCTTTGCCACGTCGTTGAAGCTCAGTTCCACACCGTCCTGCGACATGCACTTTGCGTTCCTTATGTCGATGAGATACAGCGCCTCCTCTATCCTCAGCGCCAGCTTCCCTTCCTCCTTCTTCCCGAAGAAACCGCTGGCCAGCACGTCCTTGGTGGACTGGTCAGTGGCCCCTATCCTCCTCGTCTTCTGGTCAAAATTGAGAGTCAGTGGCATGATCACGCCTTGTACATGCTGTCTACTATCTCCTTCTCTACGTCGGACATCCTCGCAGGGATTATGATTGCAGTTGCCCCGCTCTTGAACGAGATGCCCTCCGCATCTGCCAGAGTCGTGAGTATCTTCTTCTCTCCCTCCATCGATACGTTGTGCATCACGAACATCTGGGTCCCTGTCGTTATAATACCTTTCTTGTGCTTAGCCTCCGCTGCCTCAAGGATCTGGATTGCGTCCTTTAGGTCTAGGGATGTGGCTGCGTCCCTGTCATAGTCCAAGAGGACCAGGGAGTGCAGGTTGGCTTCCATGTTGCGCTGAATGGTCTCGTAGAAGGATGTGGGCTTGTACTTATCGCTCCACCTTGATATCGTGCAGATGGACCCGAACCTGTAGAAGTCCAGTCCGCTCTCGCCTATCATCGCGCTGGTTATCGACGAGGCGTGGAGTATGCCAACCCTCACCCCCAGCAGCTTAGCCTGTATGAAAAGTATCTTGTGCGTAGTGGCTATCAGCGGGTCGCCGCCCATGAGCACTGCCACGTCCGCTGTCCTTGCCCTCTCGACCAGCTGCCTCGCGTCCTCCTCCAGATCCGACCTGGAGAGCTCGAGTATCCTCCTGCCTATTATCTCGGCAAGGAAGTCCAGCTTCTCCTGGTCTATGTAGCTCGTGTACCTGTCCACGAAGAGCTCGCAGTTCTTGCATATCTCTATCGCGTTGTAGGATATGTCCTTCCGCGCGAGGCCGGTGCCGACTAGGAAGAGCATCGCATCAGTTTCAGTCTTTTATGCCGTTGGGCGTTATCTTGATTATGCTCTCGCCCTCGGGCATGCTGGGCGAGTCCACGAGCCTGACTATCCTCTTGTCCTCCTTGCTCTTCCTCATGTAGAGCCTTGTGGTGGCCGCGTGTGCGAGTATGTGCCCCCCTATGGGTGTGGTTGGGTCTCCGAACATTATGCCAGGATTGTCCATCACCTGGTTGGTTATGTAGACCGCGAGGCCGTGCTTGTCGGCGAGCATCTGCAGCTTGTGTATGTGCTGGTTCAGCTTGCCCTGCCTCTCACCCAGCGCCCCCCTGCCTATGTACTCGGCCCTGAAGAGCGAGGTGATTGAGTCAACGACTATGAGCTTGACGTTCTTTTCTAAAATCAGCTTGTCCGCCTTCTCAGCTGCAAGTATCTGCTGGTCCGTGGTCGTGGCCCTGACCACTATGACGTTCTCCAGCGTCTTCTTCGGGTCCATGCCCTGCGCCTCCGCTATGGTCTCTATCCTCTCCGGCCTGAATGTGCCCTCAGTGTCTATGAACAGGACAGCACCGTCCAGCCCGCCCTTGTCCTTAGGCAGCTGCGCGTTGACAGTTAGCTGGAACCCGAGCTGTGACTTGCCGCTCGCGAACCTCCCATATGCCTCGGTTATGGCGTTCGTCTCCACTCCCCCGCCAATCATCTCATCCAGGTCCTTAGATCCTGTGCTTATCTTGCCGAGCTCCTGCCTCCTCTCGTACACCTGAGCGCCTGTCTGGTAATCGAATGTTGTGGCGTCTATCGCCGCAGCTATGGCCTTCTTGGCTGCCTCGACGCTTATGCCGCTGATCTCGCTCAGTTCGTGCTCAGCCATGGTCGCGACCTTCTCCAGGCCGGTTATGCCCACGGCCCTGAGCTTCTCGGCTGTGGTCTCGCCTATTCCCGGAAGGTCCTCAAGCTCCTTTATCGCTTTTTCCTTGGCCATGGAGACACCTAGTAGTAGTGGTAAATTATGAAAGTAAAAGTATAAAAGGCTGCGGAGGCGCTTTGGCGCCGGAGGCCGCCTATGTAACCATTAGGGCGTTTTAGGGGCCGAAATCGGACAGCTTAAATACCTGCTGCTGCAGAAATTATCAACCGAGAATAAGTGCCAGCATGGTAGAACCATGCTGGCAAGGCGACCAGTTCTTCACGACCTTCCTACAGTAGAGAACCCGTAGTAAGGTAAAGAAATATAGGCTTAAAAACCTTTGTTAATAGCGGAATAATTTCATTAAAATGGAATGTTTATATGGCTCTTTTGACCCTCGACAACAGGGGCGTTCTGCTCGCTTTTGTATTCGGAGTAGCGCTCTGGTTCCTCGGCCTGAAACTGGGCTACTTCATGGTGCTGGAATCCATAGTCTTCATCATCATAGCCGCGCTGGTCACGGACACCGGAAAGTCGGTCAAGAAGAGCCTCGGAACCTACCAAAGGGACAGGGGCATAGAGAACGTGATAGCCAACGGGATGGGCCCGCTGATCATGGCTGTGGGGTTCTACATATCGAGCGTCTACCTATCCGGCAACCTTCTGCCTCTGCTCTTCCTTGTGGGGTTCATAGGCAGCGTTGCAGCGGTCACGGCGGACAAGTTCGGCAGCGAGGTGGGGGTCTTTGGGGGCACGCCGGTGATGATCCTTACAGGGAAGCCGGTAAAGGTAGGCACCTCTGGGGGCGTGACCGCCCTTGGCATAGTGGCTGGCCTGTTGGCCGCCTTCCTGATGGTCATACCTGCCGTGACCATAACAGGGTACGTGAACTCAGCGATGCCCGGCACCATGGTCGTGGGGTTCCTGATAGCCGCGGTAATCGTAGGCGGGTTCTTTGGCAACCTCGCCGACTCGGTGCTCGGCTACTACGAGGAGAAGAAGATAGGGAACAAGTACACCTCCAACTTCATATCCAGCGTCATTGGCGGTGCGATAGCGATTGGGGTCTTCCTTGTGCTGCTTGCGCTATAGCCCCCTGGACTCCGCCTTCTGCCTCATCCTTATATAGTACTCGGTCAGCTCCCTGAACAGAACAGGGGAGAGCTTGTTGGCGCTGGGGTCTGTGGCCTTCTTTTCGATAGTGGCATCGAGCTCGGCGGTTATGGCCTTGAGTATGTCGGATAGCTCCTTGTCCTTGCCGGTAGCGAGCTTTAGCTTCGGGGTCACGGCTGTTATGGCATCCTGCTGTATGGTGCTGCCGGATTCCGTTATAGCATCGGCCACAAACTTCCGCCCTATACTGACTGCAGCAACCTCGACGTCTGTGAGGCTCCTTCTTGAAGCGAGCAGCAGGTACAGTCTGTCCGATATCTTGGACGCGGCGTAGTACGTGGTGCTGTTTATCATTGGCTCCTTCTTTAGATTCATGACCATGCTTCCTCCCCTCTGATTAGCTTGAGTGCCTGCATGGTGTCCTTGGGCGCGGTGCTTATGCTGACCACATACTCCTCTATTGCGGTGACCAGCTCCCCGCTATTGAGGTGGCCTGCCCTCTCCTCCTTAGGCATAGACAGCATGCTGTTCACCACGCACATGCAGATCACAGGGTCCTTGGTCTTTAACCAGAGTATCAGGTCTTCCGTCATGATGTAATGCGGGTAGCGCTTCATGAACAGAACTATGGATGTCGGTGTTGGATCATTAAGAAGGCGGTTCCTTTCCTCGCGCTCGTATGCGCCCATGCTCTGCTTGCTCTTAGCATCTGACATTGCGTCAGCCCCTAATCCCCAGTATCGCCAGCGCGGCGGCTACGCCCTCTGAGTCCCTGCTCGAGTTTATCACGTACGTGCGCACCGCCCTCCGCACAGAGTCTGCGGTGCCGTAGGATGGGTTCTCAAGTAAGAAGTTTAGTGTGCGGCGCGATATCCTAGGGTTGCCTTCAGCCAGGAAACCGACTATGTCAGTAGGAGTGACCAGCTCCCTGTGCTGGTTCAGGAAACGCGCGTGCGATGCCTCGGTAAGAGGGCTCAGCAGCTCCTGGCGTATCTTGCCTGCATTTATCTCCTTGCTTTCCGACATGGTTATCAATTAGATTCTGGTTCTTTTATTGCTTTTGCTGGGGTTTGACACCATATAGGGCGGTTTGAATTTGTTGTGGATATGTGATTGTGGCTGTGGCTCTACAGATAAGAGTTTCTTCATCTCGGCCGTCTTCCCCAGAGGCGCGGAGGCCATCGCCCATGTGTTGAACTGCTTGTGCCTCTTGTTGATTGCCTTTGTCACATTTTCTTCCTGCCTGATATTTATTCCTGCCAAAGCAGCCATATCGAGCCGTTTAGTTATGTATCCCATAGGCGCCCTCAAGAAGTTTCTGTGGCTTGTTATGACCTCGATGCCGTTTACGATCTTTGCCTGGTCCTCTATCACTTTATAGGCGTCGAGCCCTGTCTTCTCGTTAATCAGGTTAAGCTTCTTCTCGAAGTCGTGTATCTCGCGTATCTCGTTCAGGCTCGTCTCCCCTTTGCGGTTCCTGTCGTGTATCCTGTAGCATATGCCCTCCCTGTCTATCCTGATGTCTAGAAGTCGTGTATGGGAAAATGATATCGTTATCATGGATTTGAGCATGCCGCTGACTATGCGGTTGAGCTCCTTTTTCCTGCTCTCTTCTTCCTCCTTATCCTTGGGCTTGGAGAAGCCGCGCAGAGAGACAAGCCCTCTTATCCCGGATGCACGCGGGTAGAAGTCGTTGTGCCTGCCCCATACGAGCGACGCAACGTTGTTGGCTATTGTGCCGAAGCCTATGTTCGATCCGTTGTCCGAGCGCCTCTTTATCGCCATGCCGCCGTTTAGTGTTATGCCCTCTTCGCTTACGCCTAACCTGAGAGGAACGCCTCTGAGTTCCCAGTACCTGTTCTTCCACTCCGCGGAGCTGGTGTCGCCAGCGTCCAGGTGGGCCGCGCAGCTGTATCGTATCCTTTTGTAGATATCAGTAGCCTCCGTTACTGCCTTGCCCTTGTCACCTGCCCCGAACGCCGGGAAGACGACTGCCTGTATGCCCTCCTTCTTGGGCTGTATGAAAAGCCCTTCCGAATCGCAGGACTGCTTGACTATCCTCTCCTCGAAGCGTGCGTCGTGGGACACCAGCACGTACCCTTCCTTTATGGCGTGCGTGAGTATGTTCTTGTCCCTGGTGAATGTGGTGTCCTTTACGTGCTTAGCCGTGTGGCCGTACTGTTCAAACGGGGCGCACAGTTCAGGAGGAAGATTGTTGTCTATCAGGAACCTCATCCGACCAACCCACTCTCAGTTTGGTTAAGATTACCCCAATATATAAGCCTGCCGTATCGCGCTAATAGTATGCGGGCTCCGGGATTTGAACCCGGGCTACGAGCTTGGGAAGCTCGAGTCCTACCAGGCTAGACTAAACCCGCGTGAACGTCATCGTATGTAAGATGGCCTGTGCTCGCTTGAGGAAGAGTCCGTACCTGACTCGAGCATTGCAGGCATGCCCGCCTGCTTCTCCAGCTCCCTCACCAACTTTGCGGTCTTCTCTATCATCTTGTCGAGGTTCTGGGTGTGTATCTCAAGCCCCAGCTTCTTCGACAGTGTGGTTATCACCGCCTTCGCGGCGCTGGCGTCTATGTCGAAAGGCCCTACCTCGCCCATCATGCATATGCCGTCGATCTTCTTCATCTTCGCGAAGGCTATTATCAGGCCCGCTGACCCCCAGATGATTCCGCGCGACTTGCCGAATATGACGTTTGTGTTCTTGAACTCTGATATAACGCTCTTAGTTGTGGCGTTGCCGAACACCCTGGGCTCCTTTGTTATCGGCTCGCCCAGGTTGTAGCCGCCTATGGTGTAGACGAAGCTGCCGTTGAGCCCCCTCTTGAAGAAGTCTATTATCTTGGAGTTGACCTCGTACTGCCCCTCCGGCGAGACCGCCTGCGTGTCCCCCGTGAGTATGATTATGTCGCTCCCTCCCTTCTTCGGCGCCTTGGCTAGGTAGAACCTGTTGCTCACCAGCCTCACGCTCCCGTCCTTGAGCATCAGCGCCTGGTGAGGGAAGTGGGGCGAGTACAGAGTTGCAATCCTCTTTGCCTTGAGCTCCTTCCTCAGGTGCTCTGCCACCAGCTTTCCAACGTTGCCTATCCCCGGCAGCCCGACTATCATTATGGGCTTGTTGGGCTTGGCTCCCTTCCTCACCTTTATGACCGTCTTTGTAATCATCAGATCTCCGCGAGTATGTCCTCCTTCGCCTTCTTCAACTTCTCCTTCTCTATCTCGAAGACTCCCTTGGTCAGCCTCTCCCTTATCATCGTCTCAGCGGCCCTTATCTTGTCCTCGGCCTTGGTGTAGTCCACATCCTCGGAGACAAGCCTGTATCTGGGCGCGCCTATGTAGCTGACCTCTATGCCCACTCCCTTGACGTCGCCAAGCAGCTTCCTCAGCTCGGTGGCGCCGCCCATGGTGTTGTAGGTGTACAGCCTCATTATGTAGGAGACCACGTACCTCTTCTTCTTCCTGTTGAGCTCCAGTACCTTGATCAGCGTCTCCTTCAGGCTCTTGGGCAGCTTCGAATCAGCGTATAGCTGTGTGTTCTCAGTTGCGTTGTAGACCAGCTCGGTGTATGTCTTGAACTCAGCGAGTGCGGTTGCGATGAGCGCATCCTTGTTCTCCTCCTTGGATACCTTGACCGCCTGGGCGAACAGTCCAGCGAGCCTCTTCTCCAGGTTGTAGTCCCTTATCTTCGCCTTGGCCTTTGCCGCCGGCACCCTCTTGAGCGAGACGTCTATGGTGTTCTTGTCCTTGTCGAACAGCACCACTTCCACGACGACACGCTGGCCCTCGTGTATGAACTCCCTTATGTTCTTTATCCAGCCGGAAGAGACCTCCCTGATGGGCAGGAACACCTCGAGCTCTCCGTATTCCGGGAGCTTGCAGTACGCGCCGAACTTGGTTATCTTGGCTATGTTGGCTATTACCAGCTCCTTCTCGCGCGGCACTGACTTTTGTTCCATGGGCATCTGCTCGGGCTTATTGGGCCTTGATCTCTATCTTCTTCTTGGTCCTGCCGCCGAACACCCTCTCGACAACGAACTTGCACTCCTTGCAGACAAGCAGCACCTTCTGCCTCTTGCCGAGCTTCTTGGGGTGTATCTTTGGCTCTACGCTCCCGACATATCCCCTGATGGCCCTGTCGTGCCTCCTCGTCGCCTTGCTGAGTCCCCTCTGGGCGCTCTTCGACGGCATCTTCAGTGTGTGAAGCGTGTGCTTGTTGCACTTCGGGCAGTATACGTTTATCTCCTTCTTTATCTTCATCTTAACCAACTTTTTCTTACAAATATGCGCATATCGAGTTGTCGACGAGGAACTTTACGTCGTTCTCGTCCTGCATCTCTATTACCTGGTCCCTCTTGAAGGGGCCCGCCTTGTTCCCCGACGGAAGAAGGATCTCCGGTATGTCTATCACTGACTTGACTTTCTTCGAGCTCGGACCATTCGGCTGGTTGAGCTCAATCCTGTTGCCCCTCGCGATCTCGCTCACCCTCGCATAGAACTCCTGCTCGTTCGCTGCAATCTGTTGCGGCACGTGCTTGTTGTACGCGATGTAGACGAGTATCTTCTGCTTCCTTATCTCGAAGAGCTCGGTGATCAACCTTACGGCGTTGTTCCTCAGGTTGCTCTCCTTAGTATTTTGGTCAATGCTGTTTATAAAGGTTATAGTGTCAGCGTAGAAGCTCCTTGGTATCTGCGTCAGCTGGTTGGTCCTCTTCTCGTTCTCCAGCGTCTGCCACAGATAGTCGTAGCTGATGTTTTCACTCACTCACATGCACCCCACAGTTCCGGTATTCGCGCAACTTTTCTTATATATAGTATAATGAAGGAAAGTAGTTAGTTTATATATAAAAAGCCGAACTGGTTTGAATAATAGTGGAAGTGAGGTCTACCATCTCGTTCATGGTAGATAAAAAACGTTTATTGGAGCAAAAGTAGCGAGGAATGGATTTGAACCATCGATCTCCGGGTTATGAGCCCGGCGGGCACTCCAGGCTACCCTACCTCGCTATTGTTTAATTATGCAGACGGCGTTATTTATACGTTTCTGAGACAAGCTCGAGCGCCGTGCCGGTCTGCCTGTACACCGCCACGTTTCTGCCCATGTAGCTAGTTTTCTGGCTTAGGTGTTCAATGGCGTATACACATAGGCTGTCATCGAATCCCCTATCCTCTAAGTATCCCTTGACAAGGTTGAATGGCTTGCTCACGGGGTTCGCGCCCCTCAACAGCGTATTCACGCGGTCCAACATCTTTTTCAGTGGTTGCATCCTCACTGTCGCCCCTGGTATGTTGTTGTACACGAACGCCAGGGAGAGTATGTCGTCCAGCCTCTGGATCTCCTTCCTGAGAAGCTGGTCTATCTTGTGCTCTCCATACTTCACGAACTGTGTAAGCCACAGTAGGTTCATGTCGCGCCTTGACTGTGACGAAAGCTGGGCCACGCAGTCATCAATAACATCATGAACCCTCAACCTCTCGGCCACCGGTGTGGTGAAGCCTGCCATCACCACAACATCCCTCTTTGCTACGTCGTTTGGAGTGCCGTTTCCAGACCCCATCACGAACTGTGTGAACTTCGCCCTCTGTGCCACGTAGAGATCCAAGTCTATATGCAGAAACTTTCCTACTTCATGGTCTTTCAAATTCTGCGCAATCGCGTCTACGCCATTCCTCCAGAACAGCGGCGCTGGTTTACGATTGTTGTACTGTGGGGCCACACAACTGTCCCAAAGAGTCTTTAGGTTGCCGACAGTGTGGGTCAGCAAATCATGGTTCGGTATCTTCCTAGCCCCTTCATAGAGGTTTTCTGTAGCTTCCGCCATCATCTGTTTGTTGGTAGTCATGTCGCCACTCAGGAATCAGACTGTCCTGTTCTCGACAGCGTCGGCCTTCTTGCTCAGCATGCCCTCTACCTCACTGCTGTCCATCCTGTCGAGGCTGTTGCCGCAGTTGCACTTGAAGCTGTTCTCGAACGCCGCATCGAAGGTGAAGATCAGCTTGTCGGTCTTGTAGCAGTCGCTGCATACGAAATAGTCGTTGCAGTTCTCGTTCACTACCGCGCCATCCCTCTCCATGTTGTTTATGTAGTCGAGGAACGGGCCCAGCTTGCTGGTGTTTATGTACCAGGAGAACGAGAGCCACCCGTTGGTGTTCTTCGATATGTAGTAGTTGGTTATCCCGTAGCCCTGCATTATGTTTAGCATCCTCCTTACTGCGTTTATCTTCATGTCCATCTTCTCAGCAAGGAACTCGTCGGTCTTCGGAGTTATGAGCATGCCCAGAACCTCGGTGCTCCTCTTGCTCACGTTCTTCTTGAGGTACTCGAGCGCAAGCTCGTTGGCCATCAGCCCCTCCACAGCGGTCTTCACAGCCTCAGGGTCGGGTATGCTGACGTTGGACCTGGCCCTCCTGCTCATGCTTATGTCCTCGCCGGCCTCGTACTTCTTCAGCTTCTGGGTTATCGCCTCTGCCCCGCTCTTGATAGGTGCATCCTTGGCCTCCTTCGCCCTTGCGGCCGGCCTAGCTACCGCCTTTGCCTGAGCCTTCTTTACTATCTTCTTAACAATCTTGATGGCCTTCCTTGCCTTCGGCCTGTTTGCAACCTTGACCTTAGCCTTAGGAACCTTCCTCGCCGCCTTCCTGCTCTTTGATTTTGCCATCGTAAACACCAGTCAAACTAGATACACTATATGCGCACTTCCATATATTTATATGTTCTGTAAATTTACACCGTATTGGGCAAAGTTAGGGAAACTGGCAACTTTTCCCTCAGTAAAGGTAAGCAGACAGATCACTGAGCGACTGCATCATTATGTCGGGATTCGAGGATTTGAGCTCCTGCAGCGTCGTGGCACCGATGTCTATCCCCGTCATCACGGCCACTGACTTGACCTTAGCATTCCTCGCCGCCGCCATGTCTATCGGCGTATCGCCTACATACATTGTTCTTGACCTCTCCACACCCAACTTGCCTATTATGTAATCAAGCATCGAGGGGTCGGGCTTCGGGCGGAACTCGTCTGTGAGCCCCACGGCAACGTCAAAGTAGTCTATAAGCCCTGCCCTCTTCAAAAGCTCCTGCGCTCCGGCGTTGCCCTTTGTCGTGGCCAAGCCAGTCTTGAAACCGTTTTTCCTCAGATAGGTGAGCAGCTCTACCGCGCCGGGCAGTACCTCCACCCCCTTATCACAATCCTTGATATAAGCATCCCTGAACACATCAACCATCTCAGAGATCTTGCCCTCCTCTACACCCTTTGTAACCGCAACAAATGCATCATGTACAGGAGCCCCGATTCTACTCCATACCCATTTGTCGCCAGGATATGCGTATCCGAATTCCTCAAGCGCCTTCTTATAGGCGTTGACTATGGCCACCCTGTTGTCCACCAACGTGCCGTCAAGGTCGAAGATTATGAGGTCAAACGACTTTATGTCCATGCAATCACTGCTTCCCCTCCAACATCGCCTTCGCGGTCTCGTAGTCCTTGAGCGTGTTCACCGACATCCATACCCCATAAGGGTTTATCGTGAAGTTGGCGACCTTCCCCTCAAGTGCCAGCTTCTCTAGGACTACCTTCTCGAACTCCTGGGCAGAGGAGCTGTCGAGATCCACCAGCTGCTCTATCTCGCCGTAGACTGCCGGCTCTATCACCGACAATCCGGTGTGCGTGAACTTCCCAACGAACGACTTCGCCACGAACCTGTCAACCCTGCCGCTCGGCTCCACAAGCACCTCACCGTAAGGGTACACGGTGCCGGATGTGGTGACCACCGTGGCCCAGTAGCCCCTATCGTTTTCAAGGTGCCCCTCCAGCGCCTTCGCCGGCACCTTGTCGTCGAAAAATATGTCGTCAGGGTGCACTATTATGCTCCTCTTGCTCCTGTCTATGACCTTGTCCTGTAGCGCCTTCTTTAGTGCCTTGCCCTTTCCAGCAGCCTTCCAGGAAGCGTCGTCTATGGAAAACCTCAGCTCTGCCTTCTTTGCGTATTCGGATCTGTTGTTGAGGTAGTCCTCGATCCCCTCATGCCCGAATCCCGCCAGTATGTTGAACCTCCTGAACCCGCAGCCCACATACTGCCTCAGCGTCCTCTCTATGAGCGGCACGCCGCTTATCTCGAGCATGGCCTTGATCTCGTTGTTCATCCTCTTGGCCTGCCCTCCAACCATTATGTTGACCTGGGTGTTCTCTGCCTCGCTCTTGATATCAAACGTCATCAGATGCACTCTCGCTTCGCTGCGCAAAACCATAAGGCGAAAAATAGGACCCTATGGAATAAATATGACGGAAGCAGTTATATATACCTTGCGCACTCAATATCTATGCTGACATAGATTCTGTAATCATCTATTTCATACGGCGATTTTCATGAGCATGTACAAGCAGATGCGAGAGACATTCATCAACGAATACAAGGAGAGGAGCGACGCTTACAAGGCAAGGCTCATACAGTGGAACTCCGAGCCGCCTATCACAAGGATAGAGAAGCCAACCAACATAGCCAGGGCGAGGAAGCTCGGCTACAAGGCCAAGCAGGGCGTGGTCGTGGCGAGAGTCGTCGTAAAGGGAGGAAAGAAGAAGAGGAAGGATCCGGCAGGAGGAAGGAAACCCTCGAAGGCGGGTATGTACTTCGCCAGGAGGAAGTCGGTGCAGTCAATAGCTGAGGAGCGTGCTGCTAGGAAGTTCCCCAACTGCGAGGTTCTCAATTCATACTTTGTCGGATCAGCTGGATCCAGCAAGTTCTACGAGGTCATACTGCTCGACAGGGGGCAGGGCTCGATAATGAGCGACCCGGCCTACAAGGCAATAGTCGGCCAGAGGAACAGGGTGTACAGGGGACTCACCTCTTCAGGCAGGAAGCACAGAGGACTTAGGTACAAGAGCTCGTCCACCGCCAAGTTCAGGCCGAGCAAGAGACAGAACATGAGGAGCTGATCCGTTGTCCGGAACGGCAGAAGTCGGCCACATGTACTCTGCTACTATAAGGATAAACAAGGCGAGCAGCGCCAGCTACAAGAAGGCGCTGGGTGAGATAAAAGCCCATGATCGGAGCAGAATAGCAATAAAAGAGACATCATCGCTGTTGCAGATAGATATCCACGCAAAAGATGCAGCAGCCCTCAGGGCAACCATCAACTCGGCCCTCAAAGACCTGCACGTTGTGGAATCTGTCTCCAACCTGTGAAGTTCCGCTTCTCGGCAAAAAGTAAAGGTATATAAAAACACTCAACACAATAACTTATACGGTTTTTACCCGTAAATTTTGGCTTTAGTGCAGACTGAAAGGTTCTGCTTTTGCTTTCCGCCAAAACAATACTACAGTGTTGGCTATGCACAGAGGTTCATTGCAATATTGGCACAGGAGAAGGGCCACGACCAGACTCCCGAGGATCAGGTCAAAGCCTAGGCACATCTCCGAGCAGGTGCTATCAAACATAGTCGCTTACAAGGTGGGGATGACGCAGGTGTCGATGACCGACGACAGCGAGTCCCCGTCGAAGAACATGGAGGTCGCGGAGGCGTGCACAGTGCTC
>JAGWFU010000068.1 GCA_028867845.1 Microcaldota archaeon
GATATCTGGGTTATCTTCCTGTGCGGCTTGCCCTGCATGTATACAACAGAGATGACGATCAGGACGTCTATGACCGGTATGATGTCCATAGGCACGTTCATTGGGGTGTGCTGGAGCCTGTTTATTATGTCTCGAGTGGACGAGGCGTGGATGGTGCCCAGCACTATCTTGCCTATGTTCATCGCGGTTATCATGTCGTTGGCCTCAGCTCCCCTGACCTCTCCAACTATTATCGTGTCAGGCCTCATACGCAGCACGTTCTTGACCAGGGCCTCCAGGGGCATGACCTCGCTGGTCTCCAGCCTCGCGGCATTCTCCTGCATCGAGGTGTCGAGCTCGTAGGTCTCCTCTATGGTCACCACCCTCTGGTCGGGCCTGAAGAAGGAGAACATCGCGTTGAGCAGCGTAGTCTTTCCAGCAGCCGGCATGCCGCCTATCAGCATGTTAGCGGGCCTTATCTTGAACCCGTCAACGTAGAGCCACAGCCTTGCAGCAATGTTGTAGTCCAGCTCCCCGTCGTTTATCAGGTCTATTATGCTGAGCGGCGTGCTCTTGAAGTTCCTTATCGTGATGTCGTAGCCGAGCGGCGAGGATATTATGTTCGCCCTGCTGCCGTTCGGAAGGTGGACGTCCAGTATGTTGCCCTCGTTGGTCTCGTTGGTTGCGTAGAGCTTCAGCTTGTTCACGAACCTCTCGAGCTCCATCCTGGTCTCGAACCTCTTCTCCATCTTCCTCTTGCCCTCCATGGAGTCGAAGACGAAGATGTTCTCCGTGTTGTTAATCATTATGTCCTCTACGTTCTGGTCAACGAGCAGCTCCTTTATGTGGCCCATCTCGTTGATGTCGTCGAATATCAGCTTTATGTCCTCCGAGCCTACGGCTGGGTTGAGTCCCTTCGCGACCGAGGTCACCAGGCTCTGCCTTGCCTGGAAGTCGGTAACCTGGGTGAACCTGCCCTTCAGCTGGTTTAGCACAGCGTCCTCGAGTGCGACAAGCTTAGGGTCCATGCTGCCGGCCATGGTTTAGCATAAGCTGGTAAGCTATAAAGAGGTTTCAGTGGCACAGCAAAGAATGGGATATCAATACTTGAAGCGCCTTTCGTACTCTTTGTGGGGAAACCATTCAAGTATTATCGATACTATCTCAACTTGGTTTCCCTCAAGTGTATATATCAATCGCCAACCATTCGGCAAATCGTACTTTCTTAAGTTGCTTATTGCGAATTTCTTTATGTAGATATGGGGCCACAACCTCTTCTGTATCCTTATACCTGCTAATGGATTCATTTTTAGGTCGTCGATTGCCTTCTGTATATAAGTAGCTAGCGTTTTTTCCTCGAATTTTCCCGATTTAAGTTCTATAAATGCCTTATGTATCGACTCATCTCCGAATGCTACACGCTTTATTCTTTCGTCTATCAAGCTACCACTAAACCCTTCTTTTTAAGCTCCGCCACCCTACCCGGATTCCATATCCAAGTTACTACTCTGTCTTTCTCTATGATTATTTTGCCAGAGTATTCGAGATAGTTAAGTATTGTGGTAAACGTAGTCCACATGACCTTTTTAGGAAGAAGCTTCCAGATTTGGGTCACCGTTTTGTCACTACTGTACTTGAAAACAGTCTTTTCGACCATCAATATAGTGTCTAATCTCGGCGATCTCTCTAGCCTATTCGTCTTAAACTTCATAACTGTCTTCTGCATATATATCAACTGATAAATATATCAACTGATAAATATATAAATGTTTCGCAAGGCTAGTTGTTCGGGAGTATGGCGTTGACTATGTACTCCGCGCTGTAGGGAACCAGCGCATCGTACTTCTCCCCAATGCCGAAAAAGAGTATCGGGATACCGGTCACATGGCTTATCGAAATTGCCCCACCGCCCTTGGCGTCGCAGTCAAGCTTCGTGAGCACTATCCCGTTTATCTTTATGAACTTGCTAAATTCTTTTATCTGCTCCGAGATGGCGTTCCCTGCGGTGCTCTCGCCTACGTAGACTATTATGTCTGGCTGCGCGACCTTCACCATCTTCTGGACCTCCATTATCAGGTTCTTGTTTGTCTCCTGCCTTCCAGCGCTGTCTATCAGCACGGCATCGGCCTTGTGCGCCCTCGCGTACGCTATTGCGTCGAAGGCGATGCTCGCAGGGTCGGCCCCATACGAGCTCTTTATCACAGGCACCCCTATCTTCTCCGCATGGTGCTCGAGCTGCTCAATCGCGGCAGCCCTGAACGTGTCGCTTGCCGAGAGTACGACGCTTACTCCTTCGTTCTTCAGCAGGTGGGTTATCTTCGCTATCGTGGTCGTCTTGCCCGTCCCGTTGGGGCCCAGGAAGAGGATCTTCACCGGCGTACTGCCTTCGCTCTTCCTCGCCGCTATGAACTGCCTTATGTTGACGCCATTCCCGGCTGGCTTCAGTATCGTGAACAGCGACTCCCTCACGAAGTTGGTCACCTCCCTCTCTATGTGCTTCGAGTCCACCTTCTTGCTCCTGAGATTGTTCGTCAGGTCGTCTATGAACGCCTCAGTGGTGTCGAAAGAGACATCCGACTCCAGCATCGACATCTTTATGTTGTCGGCAAACCGCTCTATGTCCGATTCGTTCAGTGCTATGCTGCCTAAGAACACGCTCTTCAGCTTCGTGGTGAACGAGAGCTTCACCATCGGCTCCTCCTTGTGGAGCTTCTCATGCCTTGGTTCCTCGACCTTTGGCTGCGCCACCGGGGCCTCCACATGCTGCGGGGGCTCTATCTTCGGCTCCGGCCTGTGCTGCTCCTTCTTTATCTCGACCTTTGGAGGTTCCACATGCCTGGCCTCCTGCCTCTGGGGCTCAGGCTTTACCTCTTGAACGTGATGCTCAATCTTCTGTTCCTGCTTGTGCTCAACAACCCTAGGCTGCTCCTCATGCTTGTGGACAACCTCTGCCTTATGCTGTATCTCGCGCTGTGGCTCAGGTGCGTTTATCTTCTGAGGTTCGACAACGGGCTCGGCCTTCTGCCCAGCCGCTACCTCCTCGACCCTCTGCTCCTCGGTCTTTATGAAGCTCTTGACTGCGTTGGCAAGCCTCTTCTTGAGTTCGCCGAACATCTCATTCCCTTCCGGCTCCCTGCCCGAGCTTGTAGCCTATGTCGGTCATCGCGCCCTCCAGCTCCTTCCTGTTCTTGCCCAGCCTGTTTACTATGTCGGTCTTCGCCTGGATCTTCTTGGCGACGAAGCCCTTAGCTGCCTCCACGTCCTTCTCAACCATGTAGTCCGAGCCTAAGCCCACTATCACCTTGTCAGCCTCGGCGAGCTTGCTCTTCATGAAGAAGTCCGCGCCTATGTTGGTGAGCATCTCCTT
>JAGWFU010000069.1 GCA_028867845.1 Microcaldota archaeon
GAGAACTCTGAGGTGCTCTCTATCGGCAGGGAGAGGACATTCGACAAGGACACGAAGGACATCGAGGATGTGAGGAAGATGCTCAAGGAGCTCTGCAAGGATGTGATGGCAGAGCTGAACAAGCAGGGCTTCTGGTTCAAGGGGGTTTCCGTGAAGGCGCGGTACTCCGACTTCACCGAGAGGATAAAGAACAGGAAGCTCGGCAACTTTACTGACTCTGAATCCGTTCTCTACACAACTGGCGCTGAACTGATAACACCGCTCATCGACAGGACTGTGCGCAAGGTTGGAATAAGAGTGTACGAGCTGAATCCGAAGAAGGGGCAGAAATCACTTTAGCCCGTGCCCAATCATCATCAGCGCTGCTGCAGTTATGGCATCGCTTATCTTCCCTGTGCGCGCCATCCTTACTGCATCCTTTACCTTTATCTTTCGAGTGCGTATCTGCTCGCCTTTCTCTAGATGCCTCTTGGTCTTTGTGAGCCCAGTTGCCACGAAGATGTACTCCGCTTCGTTACACATGTAGGGTGCAGGGTATAGCTTTGCGACCAACTTCATCTTCTTGGCCCTGTATCCGAGCTCTTCTTCCAGCTCCTTGACAGCGTTCTGGAGCGGAGTCTCTGATTCCTCCACTGTCCCGCCTGCAAGATTGAGTATCCACCTTTCCACTGCTGGCCTGTACTGGTACGCAACCAGTATCGTATCCTTGTCTATGAAGGGGATGATGCTGGTCCCAGGCCGCCTCATTATGGAGGCAAAATCAACCAAATCGCCGTTGGGCAGCTTTACCTTCTCTACCTGCACCTTGAACTTCTTGCTCTTGAAAGCTATCATCGGTTCACTGCAAGTTTGTAAGGTTCATGTTCTGCATGTAAGCCCTGACCTCCAACGCCGCCTTGACCCCGCTGCCCGCGGCAGTGACAGCCTGCTTGTACACCCTGTCCACCACGTCTCCTGCCGCGTAGACCCCCTCGATGTCGGTCTTGACCTCATCCTTGGTGAGTATGTAACCTTGGTCGTCCAGCTTTAGCTTTCCCTTAAGGAACTCCGTGTTAGGGGTGTGGCCTATGGCCACGAATACGCCGCCCACGTTTAGCGTCTGCTCCTTCCCGTCAATCACGTTCTTTATCCTGACTCCCGTAACCTGCTGGTCCCCGAGTATCTCCTCCACTGTGGTGTTGAACATGACCTTTATCTTCGGGTTCGCCATTACCTTCTCCTGCATCACCTTGCTCGCCCTGAAGGCCTCCTTCCTGTGCAGGATTGTGACGCTTGCCGCGAACTTTGTTAGGAAGAGCGAGTCCTCCATTGCCGTATCGCCTCCGCCCACCACGACCACGTCCTTGTTCCTGAAGAAGACGGCGTCGCATGTGGCGCAGCTGCTTACTCCTTTTCCTCTAAGCTTCATCTCTGAGGGGAGCCCCAGCCACTTGGATGATGCACCTGTAGAAATTATTATGGTGTGCGCCTCGTAGCTGTTCTCGCCTGTCTTGAGCTTGAACGGCCTGCTCGAGAGGTCTATGTCCACCACGTCCTCGTGGAGTATCCTTGTGCCGAACCTCTTCGCCTGCTTCTCGAATAGTCCCATCAGCTCCGGCCCTTGTATCCCTTCGGGGAACCCGGGGTAGTTGTCCACAGTGGTTGTGAGCGTTAGCTGGCCGCCTACGTTGACAGTCCCGGCAAGCATCAGTGGCTTGAAGTCCTCCCTTGCGGTGTAGAGCGCCGCAGAGTAACCCGCGGGTCCGCTTCCTATTATTATGAGATTCTCGACCATGAAAAAGCAACTAAGAGATACTGGTTGTGACAATATTTATACTTTACGAGCGTTTATCCGATTACCTCCTACAACGGCGACCATATGCTTACTGCCAACAACATGAGGATATCCCTTGACAGGAGGGAGCCATCCGCAGACCTGGACTTCGTCTCTCACGCACACACCGACCACATCGCGGCGGTGAAGTCTTCAAAGTCGGTGATAGCCAGCGTCCAGACAGTTCAGCTCATAGAGGAGCTGCTGGAGAGGAAGCTGAAGACAAGGGAAATCCCTCAGTCTGTACGGATGCTCTCGGCAGGGCACATGCTAGGCTCGAAGCAACTCTGCATCGACGACTCCGAGACCGGAAAGAGGACGGTCTACACCGGCGACTTCCAGCTGGCTCCGTCTAGGACTGCTGACAAGATAGAGATTGTAGACACTGACACTCTGATCGTCGACTCTACCTACTGCGAGAAGAGGATAAAGTTCGACGCGAAGGAGGACGTAGAGTGGGCGATACAGAAGTGGACAAGGGACAGGATGGAGAAGGGGATAGTGCTCTTCAGCCTCTACGCGATGGGAAAGGCCCAGGAGATGATAGCGATACTAAACGACGCGGGCATAACGCCCGTAGTGAGCAAGAAGATAAGCAAGATCAGCGGGGTGTATGTGAAGAACGGAGTGAAGCTCAACTACCACTCGAGGCAGGACGACCCTGACGAATGCGACTCCGTGCTCAAGGGCAACTTTGTAGGTCTGACAGAGAGGAGGGACCTTGCTGATTACGGCAGCGAGCTATCTGCAAAGTACGGCAAGAGAGTATTCACCGGCGTAGCTACAGGATGGTCGCAGGCCTTCCGTTTCGACACGGATGTACAGTTCGGGCTAAGCGACCACGCGGACTTCTCGCAGTGCGCGGAGTACATAGAGTCGTCGCACGCAAAGGAGGTCGTCACCTACGGCTCCAACGCGCAGGAGTTCGCGGCGAATCTCTCCGCTGATGGCTACAACGCCAGGGCCTTCGGCGACATGCAGAGCAGACTCTGATGGAAAATGGAAGGTATAAATATTATTCCCCATACAGTATGAGTAACAGGAATTTCTGGAACTCTTGGGCATAGGCGATGTCTCAAACGACTGCAATCTGATTACGCTTAATTGAAAAACATAACCCTAGGTGCTACGATGCAAAAATTAGTTGAGATAAACTCGAACTGCATGGATTGGAGGAACAACGAGAGCGCGAACAAGGCAATACTTGGCGGTGCTACGCTGTACAGGACAGCAGGCGGGAACGTGAACGCAATAATGCCGTCCCTGCTGAGGGTCACAGCAAGGCAACTCGCCAAGGGGTACAACGTGTCCATATCAGCCAACATGCACTCTGAATGCGGGGAGAAGGGATTCTGCTCCAACGTCCTCAACGGAAACGCGCATGCCCATGGCCTGGTTAAGAGCAGGATAATTTCTAGGTACAACGGCCTAGCGCCGAAGAGCAGGGAGGACCTGATAG
>JAGWFU010000070.1 GCA_028867845.1 Microcaldota archaeon
GCTTTACAAGCTGCCGATACTGATGAGGGGCAAGAGCGGCATAGAGGGTGCCACCTATCTGCTGAAGGAGCTGGAGATAAACCGAAAGATGATTTGATGATGAGGCAAGACATAAACAAGCTGGAAGAGAAGAGCATATTCATAATACGCGAGGCGAACGCCAAGTTCAAGAACCTAGCTGCGCTGTGGAGCATGGGCAAGGACTCCACAACGATGCTGGCGCTGGCCCGTAAGGCCTTCCTGGGCAAGGTGCCGTTCCCCGTCATCCACATAGACAACGGCATCGACTTCCCTGAGTCGTACAAGTTCCGTGACGAGCTGGCCAAGAAGTGGAACATGAAGCTCATAGTGGCGCACAGCAAGATAAAGGAGGAGCTGTCCGGCTTCAGCTGCTGCGGGGCGAACAAGACAGACGCCCTTAAGGAGGTGATGGACGAGCACGGCTTCGACGGCCTCATCGTCTCGATAAGGAGGGACGAGCACGGAATCCGCGCAAAGGAGCGCGTCTTCTCCCCACGTAACAAGGAGTTCAAGTGGGACTACAAGAACCAGCCGGCTGAGGTGTGGAACAACTACACCTCCAAGCTGGAGAAGACGGACCACATACGAGTGCATCCTCTCCTGGACTGGAACGAGGTGGACATCTGGAACTACATAAAGAAGGCGAAGGTTCCGATGAACCCTCTGTACTTCTCGAAGGAGGGCTACAGGTACAGGAGCCTGGGCTGCACCCACTGCACAGTTCCCCTAAAGTCCAACGCCAAGAACATAGACGAGATAATAAGGGAGCTCGAGGGCACTAAGATAGAGGAAAGAAGCGGTAGGCAGCAGGACAAGGAGAAGGCCTACGTCATGGAGAAGCTGCGCGCCCTCGGATACATGTGAGTGGTATCATGGACAAGTACATAGTCACGATGCTGGGCGAGAAGGACCACGGCAAGTCCACGCTTATCGGCAACCTGCTTATCGCCACTGGCTCGACCACTGACGAGAGGGTCAAGGAGGCTAAGGTGAAGGGCAAGAGGTGGGAGCCAGCCTACATACTCGACAGCTTCTCCGAGGAGAGGGAGCAGGAGATGACGATCGACACCACACGGGCAGAGTTGGTGTACAAGGGCAAGATGTTCGAGCTCATCGACGTTCCCGGCCATTTGGAGCTGATAAAGAACATGATGAGCGGCGCCTCCAACGGGGACTTCGCCGTTCTAATGGTATCGGTGAAGAAGGGCGAGGGGTTCAAGCCCCAAACAAAGAGGCACCTCTTCATATCCCAGATGTTCGGTATCAAGGCGCTCGCCGTAGCGATAAACAAGATGGACATCGTGGACTACGATGAATCTGTGTTCGAGAAGACGAAGAAGGAAATCGGCGACTACCTCAAGTCGATAAACTTCAACAAGCCAGTATTCTTCGTACCCGTCTCCGCTTACAACAACGAGAACCTGGTGAGCAACTCCAAGAACATGAAGTGGTACAAGGGCCTTCCGCTCTTCAGTCTTCTGATGGATTTCTCCAAGAAGTACTACAGGAGCAAAAAGTCGGACGATGGAGTCAGGGCTCTTGTTCAGGACGTGGTGGAGACAGATGGTTCGAATGCGATGTTCTGCGTGCTTTACAACGGTACGATAAAAATAGGCGACAGCGTGAGGTCCGAGCCCGACGAGTCGAGGGCAAGGGTGAAGAAGCTCCATCTCAAGGGCAAGGCAGTGAGGAGCGCATCCGCGCACTCCAACATAGCGTTGGTGCTCGACAAGGAGTTGGACGTCCAGAGAGGCAGCCTGATCTACGGCGGCTCTACCCGGCCGTACAGGAAGGGCTCTTTTGAGGCTAGGATATTCGTAATTAAGGCTCTGAAGGCGGGCGACGCCAAGAGCCTGTTCATAAGGACGAACAACAACGACATACCGCTCAAGTCGATGAAGGTGGTGAGCACGCTTTCTCCTGTCACCGGCAGGACCGCAAAGGGCAGCTCAATAGCAGTGAACGAATCCGCTGTTGCCTCAATTAAGCTAACTGTCGACTACCCTATGGAAAGATATGAGCAGCACAACGAGCTGGGCCGCTTCGCTCTTTACAAGGGAGAGGAGTTCGTGGGCGTTGGGATAGTGGAATGAGCGAGTGTAGTAGATGCGAAGAATAATACTCCTCCTTATAGTAAGCACGATCGCATACGCGCTGGTAGCGGTGTTCTCCTTCAGCGGAGTGCATGGGGTGAGCCTGCCGTATTACTTTGTTGGCGGCGGGCTTGGTGCGCTCATAGGGGCGATATGTGTCATAAAGTTGGCAGGATTCTCCTTCCGCAACAAGAGCCTCAGGTCTCTCGCGCTTGAGCTCTCCGGCGGGCTCATGCTCGCGCTCTCCTCCCTTGGGGTCTATGCGCTTTATACATCTTCGACGCTCGCGGGCGCTCAGCCCCTTCTCGGAGTAAGCGTTCTCATCTTCCTCGCGATGGACTTCATCCTCTTCGGCAAGGTGCTGAGGAGGAAGGAGAGCCTCTACCTGCTCGGCGGCGTGCTAGCTGTCGCGGTGGGCATCTTCGTCATCCAGAGCAACGGGCTCTCCTTCAACTACGCGATACTGCCCATACTCGTGTTCATAATGTTCACGCAGGGGATAGGCTACTACCTCATGCTCTATGGCACTAGCAAGAAGAGCTCAGGGATAAGGCTGCTCTCCTTCCCGATGTTCCTGTTCATCATCGCTTTCCTGATAGTCTTGCTTCAGCACGGCACTACCCTTGCGCGGATATCTGCAGTTCCGTTCGCACTGGTCGTGTTGGCCGGAATATCGCTCTCTGTAGCGATAAGCTTCGAGATAATCCCTGCGATACCTGTGAAGGGCGAGTCAAGGTGGGATGACATAGTGGACAGGAACCTGGTCAACGACTTCACCTACATGGATATACTCATCGTGCTCGGCTGGAGCGTCCTGCTCGGCAGCTACACGCTCCAGGAGCTTGCCGGCGGGCTCGTGATACTGAGCGGCATTCTCGTGCTTAACAAAATATCCTCAAAGTGAAGCAAGCGAATTAAGCCTTGCCGCCAGAGTAATACTGGTGCTTCCGTGGGCCTCGTCCTCCACATAGACATGGATTACTTCTACGCAGCCTGCGAAGAAGCTAGACATCCAGAGCTGAAGGGCAAGCCTCTCGCAGTGGGTACCCAGACAACCGAGAACAAGCTCAAGGGGGTAGTGCAGACCTGCAACTACGAGGCGAGGAGGCTGGGCATACACAGCGCGATGCCC
>JAGWFU010000006.1 GCA_028867845.1 Microcaldota archaeon
TTGCTGTCGTGCCCCTTTATCTTCTCCTGCAGCTCCTTGAGCCTGGTCGTGCTCTCGTCTATGTCCTTCTGGGTCTGGGAAGCCTTTGCCTTCAGCTGCTTCGCCTCAGCAGCACCCTTCGCCATCTCCTCCTTTATCTCGGCGAGCCTCTTGTCCCACATCTCTGACGAGTTCTGTACAGTGGCGATCCTTATCTTCATTGCCTCGGAGTCTTCCCTTGCCTGCTTTATCCTTGCGAGCTCCTCCTTGCTTATCCTCTTCTTCGACTTGCCGGGCTTGTTAGTCGCGTCGTAGATGCTCTTGTTCTCCGCCCTCAGCGCCTCCATCCTCTCTTCTGCCGACTTCTTCTTGCCGAGCGCCTCCTCAGCTTCCTTGGAGACCTCCTTTAGCTTCTGCTCGATTACCGCCATGCTCTTGCTCGCCGCCTTAGCCTTTGCTGTGAGCGAGTCCCTTGATGCGACGAGGTGCCTGAGCTCTATTGTCTGGTTGAGCTCCTCGGTCTGCATCGTGCCTATCTCCTTCCTGATCGACTCCATCTCCTTGTTTAGCGCCTCCAGCGACGATGAGAGCCTTGCCTTCTCCTCTTCAACCCTCTTCATCTTGGCCTCGATGGCTGCGGGCGACTGGAACGCCTTCGTCGATCCTCCGCTTATTATTCCAGATGGCTCAACGAGCTCGCCCTCCAGCGTAACGTACCTGTACCTGCCTATGCCTACCTTCTTCGCCTCCTCTATGCTTGCCACGATGTATGTGTTTGAAAATATGAACTCGAAAGCCTTGCCGAACTGCTTGTCGTACTTTATCTGCTTGAGCAGAGGCACCAGCTTCTTCTCGTCGGCGGTTTGCCTGACCGTTATCTCCTCGAGCGGTATGAACGACGCCCTGCCTAGGCTCTTCTGCTTGAGTATCTTTATCGCCGCGCTTGCGGTCTCAGCTGAGTCGACCACGAAGTAGCTGAATCTTCCTCCTGCTGCCGCCTGTATCGCTAGCGCGTACTTCTCGTCATAGGAGCAGAGCTCGTATGCCCTGCCGAAAAAGCCTGACTCGATTCCCTTCTTCAGCGCGGATGCGCCCTTGTCCGATTCCCTGCCAAGCATCGCCATCTGCTCCCTAAGCTCTATGCTCTCAGTCAGCAGCTTGTCGTTCTGGGCGTTGAGAGCTGATGCCTCCTTGGCCTTCTGGTCAATGGCCTTTGTCCTCTTCTCGGCCTCCGCCTTGAGCTCCGATACCTTTCCGTTTGCTCTTGATATCGCCTCCTCTGTCGTCTTCAGCTCAGCTGACGCCGAATCAAAGTCGGCCCTGAAGTCGGCGACGTCCTTCTCCAGCGCGGACCTCTCGAAGCTCCTGTTGCCGTATATCTCGTTGGACCTTATGAGCAGTATGTCCAGGTCGTCAAGCATCTTCTGGTTCTCGCCGTACTTCGCGAGCGCCTCGGATTCCTCCCCCAAGCTGTCTATGTCAGTGTTTCCCACGATCTCCAGCTTCTTCTCGAGTTCCTTTGCCAAAGACTGTAGCTCAACCTTCGCTGCCTCGTTGTCCTTGCCTATCTTCTCGCTGTCTGCCTTCATCTCTGCGGCCTTGGCCTCCAGCTCCTTCAGCTTCTCGGTCATGGAGGAGAGCTGGGTGTTCTTCACCGCTACCTCCTTGCTCGCCTCCTCTATCAGCTTGTTTGTGGAGCCCATCTCTATGGACCCGGCGTTGAGCTTCGCTGCCAGCTTCTGCCTCTCTACGGAGAGCGCCTCGGTCTCGACGTCGATCTTCTTTAGCTCTATGTCGAGCTTGACCTTCGCGTCCTGTGAGGTCTTTAGCCTGTCAGCGGAGCGCTCGTAGTCAGCGGTTAGGTCAGCCTCCCTTGCCTTGAGTATGGAGAAGCTGAGGCTCTTTATAGAGTTGGAGAGCTCGATGTACCTCTCGGCGTCCTTCTTCTCCTTCTCCAATTCGTTGAGGAAGCCGGACCTCTCGTTGAGCTGTATCTGCGCCTCGTTTATCTTCATCTCGACCTTCTCGAGCTCCTTCATCGCGTTGTTCTTCTTGTCGTTGAAATCCTTTATCCCTGCAGCGACGTCTATAAGCTCCCTCCTCTCCTTCGGAGTCAGCCCCACGAGGGTGCCCACCTCCTTCTGCATTATCGTGTTTGTGTCGTTTATCTCGCAGTTGCTCGCAGAGAGGACGTCCAGCATCTCCTGCCTTGTTATCCTTTTGTCGTTCAGCTTGTAGGTTATACCGCCGTTGGACTTGATGCTCTTGTATACATCCAGTTCCTGGTCCCCCTTGAAGCTTATCTTGACGTAGGCCTTCTTCATCCCGTCCTCTTCCCTGGCCTTCGCTCCGTCGTTGATCAGCGAGATTGAATTGGAGACCCTCATACGCTTGAGCGAGCTCTCGCCCAAGGCAAAAAGCAGCGAGTCGCAGATGCTCGACTTGCCCGAGCCGTTGGGCCCGGCTATGCAGTTGAAGCCTCTTCCGAACTTTATGGTCGCGTGCTTGAAAGACTTAATGTTGTGAATGACTATGCTATCGACATATAGCATTTTTACACCGGTCGCAGATACCGATTGTCAGCTACGGTTTTTATTAGTTTGCCTCTGGCTGAGGTGCTTGGAAAGGGCCCGCACGCCAGTGCCATTGGAGAGTACAGAGGTAGAATACATAGATTATTATATATATCTTTACATATATGTAATATGGATTACAAGAGCATGCTGTTGAACGGAACCGCATACGGAGTCATGGCCAGGGCAAAGGAACGTCTGGCGGAGGAATTCGGCAAGGGAACCAGCTTCAGCGACGTGATAATAGAGACGCTGGGGCGGGAGATGCGTTTCGCGGGCATTGACGAGGAGCTGAAGTCTTACATAGGGGAGGTGGCAGAGACCGTGGCCAAGAACACGGGCGTGCTCGGGGTGCTTGCCTATGGCTCGGTAGTCAAGGGCACGTCCAACGCGTACAGCGACATAGACATGCTGGTGGTGATAGAGGACGGCAGCAGCAAGATCGACGCTATCCTTGCCGTGACCGAGGCGAGGAAGAGGCAGGCGGCCGAGGAGGCTGAGCTGCTCAAGAGACGCCTGCCTACATCGATAAGCCCCCTCGTGCTGCACAACAGGGAGCTAGACAATTTCATGCCGATACACTTTGATTTCCTGGATTACGGGATAGTGCTCTACGACTACAGGCGCACGCTGGAGAAGTTCATGGAAAGGGTGAGGGGCATGAAGCACAAGAGGGAGTACACAATGCTTGGAGAGGTCATAAGATGGGCATAGACGCGATGGAGAACTCGGATATGTGGCTTGCGACCGCGCAGGCCGCGCTGGGGAAGGGTATAGGCACCACGGCACTCTACTGCGCGGAGATGGCCGTGGAGATAGCGCTGAAGGGCGTGCTCCTAGAGCTGAGGGTGGACATACCGAAGTCGCACAACATAGTGCCGCTGGCGAGGGCGTGCATCGAGGAGAACAGGAAGAAGCTGCCGAAGGAGTTCAACGAGAGGCTTGAGTTCGTGCTGGGCACCCTCTCGGAGCTGCTCGACCTGAGGCCCCTGGCAGGATATGCGTTCGAGAGGAATGTGGACGAAGGAGAACTGGGCGAAAAGGCGAAGGACTATGTAAAGATGGCGGCTGAGGCAACCAGGCTGTGCAAAATCGCTACTGTGCACGTTGCAAAGAAGAACGATTAGAGCGGCTTGCGGTGGCCCAAAGAGGCAGGCATAGAACGCGGGAATCCTACTCGGACTTTGCCCGCAAAGAGCTCTTCGTACCTTGACTCAACCCTGCGCCTTAGGTTGTACGTATCCGCAAACCTCGCGTATCCGAGCCATCCCTCGATGCTCCTGGACACCTGTTCCGCGCTCATCTCACCGGCCGCGTATATCCTCTTGAGCCTGTCCATGCGCCTCCATATCCTCCTGGCGTTGCTCTTTTTGAGCAGCCTGTAGAGCGGGAACACGCGGAAGCCCAGGAAGGTAATGCCCCTGTCGAGCGGGACTACCCTCGTCTTGTCGGGATGCAGCTCGATGCGCAGATCGGATACAAGGAAGTGCTGTATCTCCCCTCTGAGCAGCTGGAGGGCCTTCCTGTCCCTGTGGAGTATGACGAAATCGTCCACGTACCTGATGTAGTACCGGACCCCGAGCCTGTGCTTTACGAACTGGTCGAGCTCGTCGAGGTATACGTTGGCGAAGAACTGGCTGGTGAGGTTGCCTATGGGCATGCCCTTTCCTGGGGCGTCGCACCTATGGTTCCTGAGTATTACGCCTACCAGCCAGATCACCCGGGCGTCCTTTATCCGCTTGCTTATTATCTGCATCAGTATTCCTTGGTCCACGGTGTCGAAGTAGTGCTTTATGTCGGCCTTGAGCACGTAGCCGTATGACTTTCCGCTGCCCAAGAGCTTTTGCTGGCCGGACCTGGCTCTGCCGGCATTGCGGGACACCCTCCGCGTGAACTCCTCGAACCGCAGTATGGCACGATGGGTGCCCTTTCCCTGCTGGTTCGCGAACGAGTCGTATATGAACCTGCTCTCGAATATCGGCCCTATGACATTGCAGAGCGCGTGGTGCACCACCCTGTCGCGGAAGCTGGAGGCGCCTATCCTCCTGGTCTTGGGGTCCCTCAGTATGAACGTGGCTATCGGCTCCGGCGAGTATTCGAGGCGCTCGAGTTCGCCCTTCAGCAACAGCAGGTTGCGTTCGAGGTCGGGCTCGAAATCGATTACGTAGTCCTTCTGCGCCTTCCCCTTGCGCGCCTTTCTGTACGCGAGCAAGAGGTTGTCGTAGGAGCAGAGCCTTTGGTACAGGTTGGCATACGTCCTCATGCGACCAACTGGAGATGGATGGCCTGGGCCGTAATCAGGGTCATTCCGAGCGCATTGTCGTGCCTGTTGTTGGCATTGACGTTCCTCCTGTTGTTGTAGTTGTTGTTGAAGCCGCGGGCGACAGGACGCAATGGTAACCCAACTGCCAATAGGCTGCGCGAGCAGCAACACCGCGGCTCCATGGGTTCCGCAATAGCGTACTGTATGTCGCCGCTGAATTTCATGTCCAGCATCCTTATCGGGGCTGGCACTGCAGGTGGGTGTGTGGCCCTGAGTACAACCGACGGGCGTTGTACGCCCGCGGCAGGCGGGACGCAGTCCCGCCAGACCCAGGTACAGGAAAAGGGAAAATCAGTCTTTTACTTCTATCGCTTCGACCAGGCTCTTTATGCTGCTGAGCCTCTCCGGCTTGACCGTGTCGGAGAGGGCGGAGAGCTCCCTGTTGACGTTCCTGATGAGCGTCTTGACGTCATGCGTTGACATACCCCTGAGCTTGATATCGCTGGAGCGCGCGGCCTCTTCGAGGCCGGCTTGGGCTTGTAGCTTAGCCACCCCCACCCCGAGCGCAACGTCGTGCCTGCTGAAGGCATCGACGCTCCCCCTGTAGTTGTAGCCGTTGACGTTGAAGCCGCGGGCGACAGGACGCACACTCTGTCCGTCCAACCTGTACAAGTATCTGCTATCACTTTGTGAGGAATTTGCATCGCCTACGGGAATGCCGGTCTTGGTGTCCATGGTTCCCCATCCGTCATTTTGCCTGAAGTCGGACAAGAGGGTCACCGCCTCCTGCTTTGCGTATATGACAACCTTCTTCTCCCCGACTTCTATCTTTTCGGGGTCGACAAACAGGCCAACGCCCTTCTTGCCGAATATTTCCTTGGGCACGCAAGAGGAGTCAAGTATCCACTGCCTTCCTTCACTGTCTCCTACAGCGTCTGAGATATCCTTGCCTTCTTGGAATTTGCCTCCCTTCTTTGGGTACACGAGTATTTCATGCGCCCATGCCGCAAAGTAGCCCTCGTTTCTTAGCTCCTTAAGATGGTCTGAGTATTCCGGCTTGTTGAGTATCGCGTCAAGGAGCAGGTTGGATGGCAGCTTGCCGCCTGCCATGGCAGCCTTCTGTCTAGCATTAAGGTAGCCGTCATCGCCTAAGGGCTTTACAATCTGCCTCTGAATTGAGTGTTCTGCCTGCATATTCTCACTGTATCTACTTTCATTTTCCAGATATATATAGCTTTTTAAGATTTGGCGATAGATTTATAAAGCTATCGTTTTTCTGCCTCGGTATGAAAAGCTACGGTGAAGATTCCTTCCTGCCTCTCCTCTTCATGCGGGACATGTGGAGCGCGACTATCGACTCAACGTGTTGGGCGAGCAGAACGCCGACAATCCTGCCGTTCCTCGATACCGCCGCTGCGCCAACGTTGTAGGTCCTCATCTTCTCTATCGCCTTGTAGAGGTTTGTGCCGTACTCGACCGTGGGGATCTCCACCCCGAACTCGCTTATCCTATGGCTTGGCTTGCCCCTCTTGTATATCTGGGCTATCGATCCCTCGGATATCGCCTTCATGGCGATACCTTCCCTGTAGATGACCGCGTCCGGATGTGACTTCATCACTATCCCGTACAGCTTCTCTATCGTGGTCTCCGGCTTTGCCATTGCGTAGCCGCTGGATATCGCGCTGTAGACCTTGAGCTCCGATATGTTCTCCCTTATGTATGCAGACCTCAGCTCCTCCTTGGCCCCACTGTATATGAATAGAGCGATGACTATGTCCCAGAGTATGATGAACTCCTTGTATGCGAGGGAGTAACCGGTGAGAACGAAGGCGTAGACTATTGTGCCCACTATGAATAACCCCGTTATGGCGTTGCTTACCATCACTGCTGCCTTGGTGGCCTGATATGGGTTCCTCTTTTCCTGCAGGTAGCTCCTGAGCGCACGCCCGCCGTCTAGCGGGAACCAAGGCAGTATGTTGAAGATTCCGAGTAGGAGGTTGAGCACGAAGAGTATCTGGAGGGTGTAGTGGATCAGGCCCGGCGGCATGTATATCGCAGCAAGGCCGAAAGCAGCAGCAAGAAGCAGGCTTGCTATGGGGCCTACTATGGATATCCTGAACTCCACCTCAGGCGTCACGTTCTCGAAGTCTATGATGGATCCGCCCCCGAACGGGTACAGCACTATCTTCTTGACATCGATATTGTTCCTGCGCGCGGTTATGGAGTGGGTAAGCTCGTGCACAAGGACGCATGCGAACAGCAGTATGATTATGACTACAAGGAACGGTGCCTGTATCGAGAGCGCCAGCACTACTATGAGCAGCAGTACGAAGGACCAGTGGAGCTGTATCTTTATCCCGTCTATGCTACCTATGTACGGCGATATGTCAGGCATTAATATTATAGGTTTGAGATAAGCTATAAATAGTTCGTTGATCCCTTGGAGAAAAAGAGGATAAAGTTCGTCTACAGCGAGCCCGCGCTTGTAGCGGAAGCTGACGGGAAAGAGCACCTTGTAGTGGGCGACCTGCATATAGGCATGGAGAAAGAGCTCTCGGCAAAGGGAATCCACGTTAGCAAGATGGCGGAGCGGATGTCGAAGAGGATACTTGGCCTCGCTGACGAGTTCGGCACAAAGAGCGTTATAATTTTGGGTGACGTGAAGCACAGCATACTCTACCCGGAAAAATACGAGGCAAGGGAGATAAAGTCGTTCTTCGAGTCCCTTGGCAAGTTGGAAGTAGTGGTAGTGGCGGGGAACCATGACGCCCACCTCCGTGAAATAGCGGGATGCGAAGTGAAGGATGAGCTCACTGTCGGAAAGATATCTTTCTCGCATGGCAACAGCAATCCTGAGAGCAATGCGATGAGGTCTGATTACTTAGTGACAGCGCACAGCCACGCGTGCGTTAGGATGAGAGACAGCCTCGGAACGGTATACGAGCAGAAGGTCTGGCTGGTGTCTGAGCTGAACAAGAGAAAGGCCTCGGCATCATACGAGGGCTACAACAAGAGCATGAAGATGGTGATGATGCCTGCGTTCAACGACCTGATAATGGGCAGCGCGATAACAAAAGGGCTGAAGGGGAGCATAAGCCCCATGTTCAGGAGCGGACTCTTCAGCGTCAGGAAGACGGAGGTCTACAACCTCCTCGGTGAGGCCATAGACCTTAAGCTCCTGAAGGAGGCGAAGCCTACTTCAGGATCGTTATCGGTATGACTCCCTTGTTGAACTCGAGCTCTGCGAGGTCGAGGGGGTTCACCATCTTCTCCGGAACCTTTACCAGAGGAGGCGCGCCGTAAGCGAGCTGCAGCGCCCTTGCGCCGATTATCCTTGCCTTTTCGAATCTAGTGTATGTTTGTGTTGCTGCCATGCGTATCGCCTTACAGGGGGTTCGGCGGGTACTTGGCCTTGGCCTCGTGCACCGTCTCCTCCACCTTCCTCCTCCACTCCACGAATCCCTCCGTGGACTTGGGGAACCTCTCGTACAGCTCGTTGAGCTCCTTCATCTTCTTCACTACGTATACGAGGTTTGAGAAGGCGTTTATGTTCTGTGCGCCCTGGAGTATCAGCTTGAACTTCGTTGCGAGCTTCAGCTCCGGAATCCTTCCGTAGCTCAGGTCGTTGGCCTCATCGGCTGTGAGGAACATCTTCATCCCGTAGTTGATGAGGTCGTTGTTCAGCGACTGCAGATAGACCCTGAATATCTCGAGCCCTGCCGTCTTCTTCCCGTAGCTCTGGTTGAACTGAAGGTTGTAGTCCCATAGGCCGTTTATGCTGACATCGCCCGCCTGTATCGACTTCACGGCGCCTTCGCCTGCGAGTATTCCAGCGACCAGAGCCGGGCCTATGCCTCCCGCGCTTATCGGGTTGGGCATCGCCATGCTGTCTCCGGCGCCCATGTATCCGTTGAACACCAGGCTCTCGAGCTGTCTCCTCACGGCGACAGACCAGTATCCCTTGCCGTTGTTGTCCTGCGGGTCGAGCTTCAGGTTCTTCAGAACCGGTATGCTCTTAACGTAATCGTCCATCAGCGAGTGTAGGTTGTCCTTCCTGCCCAGCCTCTGGTTGTGCAGGTCAAGGCTCCTCTTCTGCACGCCTATTCCTATGTTGATCCTGTTCTTGCTCTTCGGGAAGACCCAGCCGTATCCCCCTGGGGATATGTCCTGGTTGAGGTGTATGAGAGCGTTCTTTGCGTCGTAATAGTTTATGTCCTCGTGGTCAAGATCGAAGTAGTATATGTACCTCCCGGTGGACTCGACGTCGTTTATGTCCACCTCCTTGTCCACGTATGGGTTCTCGGGCAGCTTCCTCCTCAAGGAGGTCGCTATCCCCAGAGCGTCAATAGTTATCTTAGCCTTGTACTCCTTGTGCCTCTTCTCTGCGTCCTTTCCGAATATTCCCGTGACGAAGTTGTTCTCGATTATCGGCGACTCGACCTCGAACTCGGAGACATAGTGCGCGCCGTTCTTTATCGCCATCTCTAGCAGCTTTGCCTCGAACTTCGGCCTGTCGAGGGTGTAGCCCTCTCCGTCGAACCTGTACTTGTGCTGCATGTTGGGGGATATGGCCACCACGCCGTCGACCTTGAGGTCGAGCTCTGGATGGGCGAACTTCATGCCCAGCTTCTCGTGTATGAGCTTCAGGTGGTCGTTCGCTACCGCGTCTCCGCACACCCAGCCCCAGTTGGTCTTCTTGCCCACGACCTCGGGCTTGTTCCTGTCGAGCAGGAGCACGTTCAGGCCGGACTTCGCCGCCACTGCGGCAGCTAGGGATCCGGACAGTCCTGCGCCTGCCACTATAACATCATATTTTTCCTCCATCAAAAACACTCGGATAAGGATATAGCAATCGGAATTGCTGGCTATATTATTGCGTTACAGCCCTTTTTAAAATTATGCCTTGGGGGCGTATAAGGGCGTAAATTTATGTCATCTGTGGGTGGGATGCTCGAACCTGTGTATGTGGCCCGTCCTCTCGAGCAGCCTCACAAGCTCGTTGCTGTCCAGCAGGAGCACGAGCCTCATCTGCATGTCCGGGACGCCCTTGTTGATTATCCTGTTGGACAGCTCGTAGGTCCTGTTTATGCCGCTGGCGAGGATAAGCGTGTCTGCGGTGACGCCGTTTTCTGAGGCCCTGGCGTGGATCTCCTTGGCCTCGGACATCTGAGTGGCGTGCCTGTCGAGAATCCCCTTGCCGAAGGCATCGTCCAGAGGCACCTGCCTGAGGGTGTACCCAAACTCCCTGGCGTAGGGCTCGAGAAGGGCCACCACCTGCTTCTCTAGGTTGGCCCTCAGCCTCTCCTGGTGCTTCTCTGCCAGGCCGCTGTTGTGGATCATCCTGTGGACGTTAAGCATGTCCCTGGCCAGCCCCATGTTGGCCACCGAGACGAAGGGATTGGGCGCGCCTGCAGGGTGCTTCTCTTTGAGCTTGATGGCCTTGGCAGTCAGCAGGGCGCCCTCGGTCGCGATCAGCATGCTGGATATGCTGGCCCGTATCTCGCTGTGTCTCCTCCTGGTCTCGGCGTCTACTCCCAGCAGGCCGAATATTTCGGACACATAAGTCTAGCGCGATTGCCGCTTATAAGCGTTCTGTGCAGTTTGGCTATCGACGTCACGCTTTCTCTAGCCTTACCCTAGCTATCCCGAGCCTGTCGTATACGCTGTCGGAACTTATTATCTCCTTGCCTGCGTGCGCGGCGTGGAATGCGTCGAAAACATTTACTTTGTTCTCTTTTATGAAATACGCTGCTTTCAGGTAGGTGGTGTCGTTTGTCTTAGTGATTGCCATCACGTCGGCAACGACCTGGACAGGGTCAAGGCCATACTTATGGGACAGCAGCATGAGTTCCACCATTGTTGCCTCGGAGGTGTGTATGCTGCCCTTGTATGCGTTGAATATCCTTGTCGCGCCTGCCTTGAGCCAATCGCTGTTCTTGAGCATGGCTAGGAAGAAGTCGGTATCGGCGTACATCAGGCCACCTTTTTCGCTTCGGCAGATATCTCCTTTCTGAACTGCCTTATGGACTTGGCTGGTAATTTACTGCCCAGCTTAGCTAGGTCTTCTATCGGATTGGCCGGTATGGGAACCAGCCTTATCTCGTCGCCCATCTTGACAATGAAGAATTTGCTGCCCGCCTTTTCCTTGAATCTTTTAGGCAGGTATATCCTCCTTTGCCTATCGACTACGACGGTCGCTCTCTCCATAAATACATAGTGAATGGTAAAATATTTAAATCTTTCCATTTTTATAATGTTTTTACCAAATACCGGCCAGGGATTGTGCATGAAAGTTTACACTAAAGGCTTCAAGCATGTGCAGGGGGAGAGATTTGAACTCTCGAAGGTGCTAGACCACAGGATCTTAAGTCCTGCGCATTTTTCCGTGGCGTACCTTGCCAGACCAGACTCTGCAACCCCTGCTTAAGCGTACATCGACGGGCCCTCGTCTATGGCCTTCTTGTATGTCTCGTGGGTCTCGGCGTGGCGCTTCATCAGCTCCTTCAGCTTGGCCTCCACCACCTTGGCCTCCTTCTCCAGCTCGTCGGTGTCTATGTTGAGTCCCAGCAGCTTGTTTAGCGCCTCGATGGCCACCTTGGCGTACTTGGGGTTGGCCACGCTCTGCTCTATGGGCACCATTATGCTGGTGTCCGGGAACGCCGCTATAGTGGCCCTCTTCAGCAGCAGCGCGCTTATGCCCGTCACCACGCCCTCCTTGACGGGCTTGAGTCCCACCTTCTGGGCGGCCTTCAGCGCGCCGTCGTTGGATGCTATCGTCATGGCCCCTGTCATCGTGTCCCCGAGCATGGGTATGCCGCTTATCGAGAATATGCCCCCTATCTTGTTCTGCGTTATGAAGCTGTAAACCGCGTCGGTCATGCCGTAGACCAGCTCGAGGGGTATTGCGAACTCCGCGAATATCGTGACTATCCTGTACTTCTGGCTCACGTACACCCTGATGGGAGGCATGGGCTTTGTGTCGTGTATCGAGATGAGAGGCGGGAAGTCGGCGCTCTCCATGTAGCCTATGTACTCGAGCTGCATCTTGTCTATTATGTAGCTTATTGCCATGGGGCCAACCAGGCCTATGCCCGGGAATCCCTCTATGAACGTGTACTTGGAGAGGTCTACCTTCTTGAACAGCTTTATCTCAATCATGAAACCATCGCTGATAGTTATTGCCAACAAAGGTTTAAAAATGGTTTATGCAGCGCTCCTCCGAGGGAAGAGGTGCTTCGCCGGGCCGAAAGTGTCGTCGTAGGCGATGTACGTCTCTGACGGTAAACCGACGATAGATATTTAAAGATATTGAGTTATGTATAATTGGTGAGACCATGGCAGAAAGAATCGGAAGCGAGAAGTTATCCAGAGAAGACGGCTACCTATATTTCTTAGGTAAGGACGGCTACGTCTGGAGGACGCCAATGAAGACGAACTCGAGGGGCAGGAAGGGAAAGATGGGCTCCGAGAAGATCAAGAGGGAGAAGGGATTCCTCTACTTCATCGACAAGTCCGGATATGTGGCAAGGGCCAAGATGAACAGGAAGGGAAGGAGATAATCCTCCCCCTTCTTTTTTCTTTTTCTTTAATTTCTATTTGAAGTCTACTTTAGTCGACGGCGCAACCTTATTTTTGCTCAGGTAACCAGATTGGAATTCTATAATGTATTTGGACGGCCTCTCTGGATAGTAGGTTTCGAAGTCGAAAAAGCCCTTTCCTGGATGGGCCCCTTTCTTCATTCCGCTTATCCTTTTCCTCTCGTCAAGCCAGAGTATGTCTATTGGGAACTTCATGTTCCTCATCCATATGCCCTGCTTTGCCTCGCTGTCGAACAAGAACAGCATGCAAGTATCTTTGGGAAGACCGCCCCTGAACATCAGCCCTATGATCTTCTTTGTGAGTGTGTCCGCAACTATGGCGTTCAGCCTTTTGCTGCCTATAGTTATCTTGATTGTCTTGTAGTGCTGCCTTCGGTAGAGGAATTCGAGGATCACGTGCTCACTTTGTCAGGCTGACACTCTGCTCCCGCATGAACTGCTGTAGGTAGTGCTTGCTTCCCGTTCCCTTCCCCGTCAGGCCGCTGTCCTTCCAGCCCACGAACGTGTGCACGCCGACTATTGCGCCGGTGGTGGCACTTATCTCCCTGTTGATGTAGACCACGCCTGCCTGTATCTTGCTCGTGAACTCCTTGATCTCCTTGTTGCTGGTGGTGTAGAGCCCTGCAGTGAGCCCGTAGTCCACATCGTTCGCCATCTTCAGGGCGTCGTCGAAGTGCCTGTACCCCTCGACCGAGAGTATGGGCACGAAGAGCTCCCTGTGGACCAGCTCGTTGTCGTGCCTGACATCGATTATAGCGGGTTCGACGTAATATCCCTTCAGCCCGACATTGACCGCGTTGCCACCGTAGAGCACACGCCCGGTGGAACGCGCCTTGATTATGGCGTCGTTGTAGGTGTCGAAGGCGTTCTTGCTTATGAGGGGGCCAAGGTAGACGTCCTTCTTCAGCGGGTTCCCTATCTTGAACGTCCTTGCCTTGTCTATCAGCTTGCTTATGAACATCTCCTTTATCGACTCGTGCACGTAAACCCTCGATAGCGCGCTGCACTTCTGGCCCGCAAAGCCGAAAGCGGCGCTTGCTACGCCAGTGACAGCCTTGTCCATGTCGCACTTCTTCCCTATTATCACCGGGTTCTTGCCCCCCATCTCCACGACAAAGACCTTCTTCTTGCCCTGCGAGAAGTTCTTCGCCATCATCCCAAGGCCGATTGCCTTGGAGCCGGTGAAGGCTATGCCGGCCACCGCATCGTTGGTGGCCAGCTCATCCCCCACAACTGACCCTGGCCCTGTTATGTAGTTGAAGACGCCGTCGGGGATGCCGCCCTCCTTGAACAGCTCGTATATCTTCAGGCCGGTGAGCATGGTCATATTGTCAGACGACGATGGCTTGAATACGACTGTGTTGCCAGTTATAAGTGCGCCAGCGCTCATCCCAACCGATATCGAGATCGGGAAGTTGAATGGGGCAATGACGCCGAACACGCCGTAGGCCCTCATCCTGATTGTGACGTCCTCGCCTGTTGATGGCGCCCCCTGGAATCCTGCTGCCACCTTTGCGGAGCTCTGCGCAAGCTTTGTCTTCCTGGCGAAGCCCTTGTTTATGAGCAACTCGTTGGCGTAGTATCTCATGAAGTCTATCGCCTCGTCCACCTCTCCGACAGACTCGTACCTCGACTTTGCGTTCTCGTAGCTGAGTATCGCCGCGAGGTTGAACTTCTCCCTTGAGAATATGTCTGCTATTTTGTTGAATATCACAGCCCTCTCTTTGTAGTCTGTATTGGACCAGATCTGGAACGCCTTCCCCGCGGCCTCTATCGCCGCCTTCGCGTGCTCGGCTGATCCCTTTTGGAAGTGACCTATTACGATGTCTGAGCTTATGGGCGAACCCTCTGCCAGAGTCATGGGTGCGTAAGCCTCCTTGCCGCCTATGTACATGGGATACTTTGCGCCGAAAGAGGCTTTCGTATTCTCTACGGCCTCGTCGAATAGGCTGTCGAACTCCTCCGCCCTGCCTTCCGCTGCGAACCTTTGATAAGTAGACTCGTTTTCAAAGCGGCCGGGCACGTTACCACACAGTAAACAGGCTGGTGAAGCTTATATTAATTGTGCAAAGTGTACAGCAACTTCTTAGCCTTTAGCCTCGAATCCTTAGTGGTGGTATGGCAACATTAGTTGAGGTCGCGTTCGGGGGCAAATTCGCTGACGAGACTGTAAAGAAGATGGGCCATCATTTCGCCTACGACAACAGGCCCATGAGCGTACGCGAGCTTGCGGCCAAGCTGAGGACTGGCGAAGACCGCATATGGGGCGCTATAATAAGGCTCAAGGACGACATGGAGGTAATGGAGGACAAGATGGACCATGAACATCCGATTGGCGTGGGAGACAAGAGGAGGATAGAGAACAAGTTCAGGATAAAGGACGAGTACATTGGCGAGCTCAAGGGGCTAGTTTTGAGGAACGGAGCACCAGTGCCCACTTAGCCTGCAAGTTTTGTAAGGGTATGTCTAATTTTCAGCGATAGGCTTAAATACTCCGAGAGGGCCAAAATTATAACACGGTTATAATTACTATTTTGGTGCGTTCATGCAGGCGGTTAACGAGGTCTCCTCTGGCGAGACGGTTGTGGTAAAGGAGGACGAGTACAGGGAGAGGTACGGCTTCAACGACGACATAAAGTACAACTTCAGGACCAGGAAGGGCCTTGACGAGGACATAGTCAGGGAGATATCCGCAATGAAGGGCGAGCCTGAATGGATGCTCGAGAAGAGGCTGGCTGCGTACAAGATATTCAAGAGCAAGCCAACCCCACAATGGGGAGGCAACCTCAACGAGATAGATTACGACGACATTTACTACTACTTGAAGCCCACCGACAAGAAGGGTGGGGACAATTGGGATGCTGTTCCTGACGACATAAAGAGGACATTCGACAAGCTCGGGATACCGGAGGCTGAGAGGAAGTTCTTCGCAGGAGCCGAGGCACAGTACGACTCGGAGGTCGTTTACTCTCACATAAGAGAGGATCTCGCAAAGGAGGGCGTAGTGTTCATAAGCACTGACGAGGCCGTGAAGGAGTATCCTGAGTTGCTGAAGAAGTACTTCGGAACCGTGATACCTGCGTCGGACAACAAGTTCTCTGCGCTCAACACCGCTGTGTGGTCTGGAGGAAGCTTTATCTACATACCCAAGGGCGTGAAGCTCAAGATGCCGCTTCAGGCTTATTTCAGGATAAATGCGGAGAAGGCGGGGCAGTTCGAGAGGACGCTGATAATCGCGGACGAGGGCTCTGATGTCACCTACATAGAGGGATGCACTGCGCCGATATACATGAGCTCGTCCCTGCACTCTGCGGTGGTCGAGTTGGTTGCACACAAGGACGCGCACATAAGGTATGTGACGATACAGAACTGGTCAAAGAACGTTTACAACCTGGTTACTCAGAGGGCATTCGCATATGAGAACGCAAGGGTCGAATGGATTGACGGCAACATAGGCAGCAAGCTGAACATGAAATATCCTAGCGTTTATCTGAAGGGCCGCGGATCTCACGGGGAGATAATGTCGATAGCTGTGGCTGGCGAGGGGCAGGTCCAGGACTCGGGGGGCAAGATATACCACCTCGCACCAGACACCACTTCTCAGATAGTATCGAAGAGCGTATCTTCAGGAAACGGTGTTACCACTTATAGGGGATTGCTGCACATAGGCGCCAATGCGACGAATGTCAAGTCCACGGTCCGTTGCGACGCCCTTCTTCTGGACGAGGAGAGCAAGACCAACACTTTCCCTTACATGGAGGTGAACAGGGACGATGCGACCATAACCCACGAGGCCAGCACAGGCAAGGTGGGAGAGGAGCAGCTGTTCTACCTGATGTCGAGGGGGCTGAGCGAGGAGGACGCGCTTACCACCATAGTGCTCGGATTCCTTGAACCCCTGTCCAAGGCGCTTCCCATGGAGTACTCGATTGAGCTCAAGAGGCTCGTGAAGCTCGACATGTCGAATTCGGT
>JAGWFU010000071.1 GCA_028867845.1 Microcaldota archaeon
CTCCGGAATCACGTCAGGGGAGTCAAGATACAAGGTGCTCACGTCCCCCTCTATGGTGTCGAACAGCCTGGCGAAGCGTATCGCCTCGAGCTCGTTGAGGGATATCTTGCCCTTCATGGCGTCGTTTATCTCGCTGGGCAGTATCTTGTCCACCTTCACGTCATCCGCTATCTCCATTATCTCGTTGAAAAGCAGCCCCCTCTTCTTCTCAGACAGCATCTTCGAGTCACGGACCCCGATCTCGGAGAGCCTGTGCACTCCGCTCTTCCTTATGGAGACCAGACTTATGACTAGGGGACCTAGTATCGCACCCCTCCCAGCCTCGTCGCCGCCGCACAAGATAACGCTAACCACCGATGGGTTCTCCCTTTCGCGGAAGCAGCCGCAAGATCAGGCTACATTCTTCCTGTCGATTATCATGTAGTCGTTTACTGCCATGACAGCGTCGTAGGGTATCTTGATCAAGCCGTCGTCGGCCTTGATCTTGTTCGCGAATGAGCTGTCCAGATTAGGCTCGATCAGAATCTCGCTTATCTTTCCAGTGACCTCGCTGATCACAGCATCAACGAACCTTCCAAGGTCGTATCCGTCGCTTGTGATTACCTTCTTCCCTACCAGTTGCTTGGCAATGATGAATTTTACCATGTCTTTCACCTTTTAGTCGCGCTAGTATTACAACAGAAACAAATTAATATGCTATGTTTGTATTTAGATAGTCAGGTTTAAATACTTATCAACGGAATCGGGGGCGCGGATGGAGAACATACTGTTCAAGGACAAGCAGATAAGGATACTGCTTGCGCTCAGGGACGCGAGCCAGAGCTGGTACATAGCCACGCTTGCGAAGGCGTCGGACACCACCTACGTGCACGCCTGCAACCTTGTTAACGCATGCGAGCGGATGGGGATAACGGAGAGCGAGAAGCACGGCAAGATAAAGAGGATAAGGCTGACGGAGAAGGGGGCGAAGATAGCGGAGATGGTGGCAAGCGCCTACGCGCTGCTGAATGCAGAACCGGAGAAGAAGAAACCGCCAGAAGTCAAGGAGAAGGAGGCCTGAGACTTAGACCACGTTAAGCGTGGCCCTCTTCTTCACCGCGTTTAGCACGTGACCGTAGTCCCTGTAGTGAGCTATTGCAGTAAGCGTGAGCGTGTACTCCCCCTTGTCGGACTTGAGCCCGCTGTATAGGTCGAACCTCACCTGCTTCTCTTCCTGAGGCCCCAGCTCGCCGAGCCTTATCTCCCTCTGCTTGGACATGCCCATCTCGTCGAACGCGATGTTGATCGGAAGCTCCGCCACAACTGAAGTGAGCAGCACCTCGTTGGTCTGGTTCTTCACCTTGACCATCAGCGATGCGCTGCTGCTCTTGTTGGCGTAGAGCTTGTACGGAACAAGCTCGGATGTCAACCTGAACGGGGTCGCCTTAGTTATGTCGTCGCTGACGTCCCTCTTTCCAAAGATGCTGAACAGTCCCATGCAAATCAACTTTCACATGCTACTTGTGAAAACAGGTTTATATAGTTTGTTGTTCTAATGTATTAACGGGAATGAGGATTCGCAGGAACAGCTTGCGTGAGTGGGAGCGACCTTGCATGCCGATAAAGTATAACCTGACGACGCACGACATACTCGCTGGCAGCATACACAAGCTCGCCATCAATGGTTCGACGGTCGAGAGGCTCGCCGAGCAGGACGCCGTGCTCCGCGCGAAGGCGATAATCATAGCCTCGTTCGCATCCGCTCATTCTTGGAAGACTTACAAGGCGATAACAAGCGGCATAGTCCTTCTCAACAAGCCGGAGATAAGGGAGGAGTACCTTGCTGCGAAGAACGCGAAGTGGAAGAGCGTCAGGAACATAGACATACAGGAGGTATCGAGCATGGACCTCAGGGACGGCCACTTCTCGTCATGGCTCTTCTCCAACGTCGACAAACCAGAGCACGCCACCTACAGGGCGGCGTGGGGCAGCCTGAGAAAGGACTTCCTAAACGGCTGCGACGTCATAAACGCAAAGGCGTGAATGCCAGGTTTGGGCGCGATAAAACTTCTTCTCGGAAGGCAATAGACATCTTTAAATACGAAATATTTTGCCGCTCTGTATGTTGATACATCCCGAGCCGCAATCAGTATTTAAGTCTTGCTTGGAATAATTTACCTGCCAAGCTTTCTGCGTAGGGTGGTAATCTGATGGCGGCCAAATTGGGTGTAAGTTGCCTATCTCTTTTCTCCACTCTCTGCTCTGACTTGTGCTAATTTGGGATGATATAAATGGATGGGGAGACTGCGACTGGTGGAACTGCTGCTAAAGAGGCCGTGATAAGCGTGCCTGCCGAGACCATGGCGTTCTTCAACGGGGACGAGATAAGGTCTAGGGTATTCTACGAGAAGTACGCGCTTAAGGAGGCGGACGGCTCTATAGTGGAGAGGACGCCGGAGGACATGTGGAACAGATTGGCTGCTGAGCTGTCGAGCGTCGAGACAACGCCGGAGAAGAAGAAGGAGTGGGAGGAGAAGTTCAGGTGGCTGCTCGGCGACTTCAGGTTCGTCCCAGGAGGAAGGATAATGTTCGGAGCGGGCCAGAAGAGGAAGTCAACGCTGCTCAACTGTTACGTTATACCTGTGAAGAAGGACTCATTGGAAGCGATATTCGACTGGTGCAAGGAGGCTGCCAGGACCTACAGCTACGGAGGCGGAGTGGGCACGGACATATCGGTGCTGAGGCCGAGGGGAAGCCCGGTCAACAACTCTGCGGTCAAGTCGACCGGTGCAGTGTCGTTCATGAACATAATGAGCGAGACCACCCACACAATAGGGCAGAGCGGGAGAAGGGGCGCACTCATGATAACCATGAGCGTGGACCACCCTGACATATTCGATTTCATAACAGTGAAGAGGAACATAAAATCCGTGAGGTACGCCAACATAAGCGTAAGGATCACAGACGAGTTCATGAAGGCGGTAGAGGCGGACAAGGACTTCACCCTGAGGTACGAGAACGAGGTAAACGGAAGGATAGAGAGGAAGATAAGGGCAAGGGAGCTCTGGAGAGAGCTGGTACAGTCAGCAAGGGACTGGGCAGAGCCCGGACTCATATTCTGGGACACTGTTAAGAGATATTCGCCAAGCGAGTACAACGGCATGAACGTGATAGGCACGAACCCGTGCAGCGAACAGCCTCTCCAACCGTACGGCGCATGCGACCTTGGCAGCATAAAC
>JAGWFU010000007.1 GCA_028867845.1 Microcaldota archaeon
TCTTTTCACGACGAAACGTCGTACCTCAGATGGTAGTCTCATAGGTGTCTCTACTCTGGGGAACTGGTCTAGGGAACCCCAATATGTTGGGGTTCTCTGAAAAAGAATAAGATACTGTAAAGTGGGGAGTTTACAGGTTTACTTTACAGCGGGGAAAGGGATTTAAAGCCTTTCACTCAATCCATAACTGGCCAAAGGCCGAAAAAAGGATGAGAAAATGGATATAAAGAAATCCGTATGGATGGCTCTGGAGTCCGTAAGGCACCCGAGCAAGAACAGCAAGCCCATGACAGTGGAGCAGACGATGAAGTTCTATTACGGGGTTGCGATACCCGCGTTCGTGCTCGCAGTTATAATCAACCTGATACTCTACTTCTCCGTAGGTACGTACAGGACAGTGGCCGGTTCCGCTATGAACCTCATGGGAGGCAACGGCGCGTTGAGCGTCGCTGGCGCCATAGGGCTCCCTGCATTGATGCTCTTCATAATAACGCCGATATCGCTGCTGATATCCGCGGCAGTGTATCAGCTCTTCGCAAAGCTGCTCTTCGACCTGGTCAAGAAGGACTACTCTAGGACATTCCATGCGTTCGTGCTGGGAGTCATGCCCTCGCTTCTGCTGTTCTGGCTGTACGGGATACCGATCGTGGGCATCGCGGTCTCGATAGTGGCCGGGGTATGGAGCATAGTAGTGCTGATAATAAGCCTGGCGAAGCAGCAGGGCATCAACTACAAGCAGGCCGTTGGAACCTACCTGGTTTCCGTATTCACCCTCGCGGCGATAATATTCGTCGTGGTCGCAGGCGTGCTTGCCGCGGCTGTAGGCGTATTGGTAAACCACGGCTTCCCCCTGGGCTCGATGATGGGCAGCAACATGTCAGGATGGTCCAGCATGGCCCACAGCGGCTCATCCGCGCTGGGATGCACGTTCCCTGTGAACCCGGCAAGCTCGCCGCAGTGCGTCGTGGACGCATTCCAGTCCAGCGGGTACTACCAGATACTCAACTTCTCCGAGCAGGAGGCTGCTCTGGGCAACCCGATAGCGTGGCTGGGAAGCAACCCCTACCTCTGCACGCAGTACCCAAGCTACTTCACCAGCTGCTGAGCAGTTCTGGCACGCAGGGCGTTCGCCCTGCTTTTTGTTTTTTCAAACCCCCAGCATACGGCATAAATGCTTACATACTCAAAATCCCTGAATGATAGGCCGAAAATCGGGAGAATCTAGTCACTGAAGGAACCTTTTTATATACTCATTTCGTATTTTGTCCATTCGTATCACGGTGCGTTAATGAGAACTAAACTATCAATGCTAATGATTGCGCTGACGTTGACCGCGTTTGTCGGTGTGCAGGCATTTGCCGCTACTCCAACCAACATAGTCTGTACGGGAACAGAGCTTACAGGGCCTGGCACCCTGACATGCGGCACCCTTCCCGGCAACACCATATCCAACTCCATAATAGACGTCGGGCAGTACACGTTCATAACGATCAACGGAATATCTGGCGGCAACTCCCCCTATCTGGCCAACTGGGTCTTCAGCTCGGCCAACGTCCCGAAGTCCAACACGATAAACTTCCTGCTTAACGCAACCAACAACATTGTCCTCGGCGTCAACGCCTTCTCATCCACACAGGTAATACTAACATCCAACACCGCAGGCACACAGATAAGCAACACAGTCACCACCGCCACAACAATCTACGGCGCATGGACGTTCAACGCATTCATATCCGAGGTTGTGGGCACCAACACATTCAAGACCAACTCGATACCGCAGGTCACGATAAATTCACAGCCGACCACTAACGTTATAATATATGCACCCAACGGGATAGCGACTAACAATATACAGTTTGGTCCTGGACTGATATCCATCAACGCTGTGGTGTCTGGCGGCAGTGGCACATTCACATTCAGCTGGTTCGTCAACAATGGTATAACTGGGGGCCCTGTCCGCAACACGCTGATAGGCACGGCAGAGACCTTCAACACCGTCAACATGATTGCTCAGTCGCAGGCTTCGGGAGGCATCAGCAGCGGCACCTTCGTCTACACTATAAACGCATTCGATGCAGGCACGTCGACCCCATACACCCTCGCATCCGTCCAGAACACGCTAGTTATAACGAAGAACTCGATACTGACCGCCTCATGCACGAGCCCTGGATTCGTCGGCTACTACTCATGGGCAACAGTAACCTGCACAGGCACGTCTACAATCAACAATCAGAGCTCATGGAGCCTCTACGTTGACGGAACTCTGATGAACCAGACCGCATCAGTGGCAAGCTGGACTGAGCAGACCCAGTCCGGACTGCACACCATACTTTTCAAGAACGCGGGCAACACCAACTACACCAACTTCACGGCCGGCACCACGCTCAAGGTGGGAAGCCTCGGCACTGGTGGAACTCCAGGAGGCGTGATAGGGCCGATAACGACGACCACAGCCACAACGGTATCGACTACTGCATCCACAACAACTGTTCCGCAGATACGCAACCAGAGTGGCTCAGTCAGCGTATGGGTCTCCGCATCTGCGTCCGCCACGGTTAACTTCCCCGGTTCCGCCGCACAGTTTACAATAATGTCCAATTCCACCACGAAGACAAACGCAACCGTGTCCGCATCAAACGTCACGGCCAGCTCGCCCTCTGCGCCTGCAAACTACACCAAGCTTGCGGCGTTCAATGTTAGCTCTTCGTCAGCCGGCGTCGCATCGATATGGGTGAGCTACACCTACTCATGTGGCACCAACGGCAGCTCTCTACAGCCATACATACTGAAGAACGGCACCTGGACCGCGATAACGCAGTTCAGCGTCAACACCTCGTCGTGCAAGATGTCCTTCGCTATACCGAAGGATCCTGTAGTGGGGATAATGCAGCACGCTGCGGCGGCCCCGACAACGACGGTGCAGCCAACCACAACGGTACTGCCTACCACGACCACGGCTCAGTCGCCTGCATCAACAGGCCAGAGCAATGGCGGCGAGGCTGCGGTTGCAGTTGTCATAGTGATTATCATAGTGGTAATCGCGGCAGCCGCACTATCGATGAGGAAGAAGAGGCGCTGAAAGGCCCTCATTCCCTATGAAGGCAGCTGAGCGCTCCCTGCTCCCTTTCTTTGGGAGTAGAACTCGTTCAGCGCTGTCTCCAACCGGTCAGGGTTTCCCATACCTATCAGAGCGGTCTGGTCCTCTCCGACACCCAGCATGTCCCTTATAAACTCGACCTCATCCTTGCGCACTTCTTCATGTGGCGCCCTGTCGGTGAACGCGATGCAGCCATGCTTCTCAAACACCTTCGAGTGGTCGTCACTGCTGTAAGGCTCGTCCAGCTTTATCGCCAGCGCCCTGTTGCCGCCCCCAACCATCTCCTCTATCGCCTCCGACTTAGTGTTGATGAAAGCCCCTGTTATGTCAAATATCTGCATCTGCTCCATCAGGCTCCTCGTTGTCCTCACAGGCGCCCTTGACGATGCCCTGCTCTGTAGGAATATCGCCCCTCCAATGAGCGCGGCTGCGCCTATGTAGTACAGCTTGATGGCTGTGCCAAGCAGCGCAAAAGAGAGCAGGACAGTTAGGAACGGAACGGCAAGCGTGATGCTGCCCACCATCATGTGGTTCAGCCTCTTGAGCGAGTACATGTAAGCCACATTTCCCACCCCATAAGTGACCGCGCCCAAGAACACTGCTGCTGCGAGAGCAGGCAGAGGGATCTGGAAGCTCGCCGCCTGGTGCGTGGCCAGCAGCAAGACTGCCGCAAACCCAAGCGACGCAAGGTTGAACACCACCACAGATCCTACTGTGTCTGCGTTGTATCTCTTTATTGCAAGGTTGGCTATCGCAACACAAAGCGCAGCGCCCAGTACTGCAGCTATGTAAGGCAGTTGAGCAGTGCTTATACCCACAAGGCTGCCGTGAGCGGCAACAATGTAGATACCAACGAATCCCAGCGCTATCGCCGCACCCTGCATCCTGCTTATCCTGTTCCTAAGGAGCACCGGGGATAGTAACGCCATGATTATCACCCAGCTCCTATAGACTATCCCCGCCACGCTCGGGTTGGAGCCCACACTGCCGATTGTGAGCAGGAGCTGGGCCACGCCGATGTCCAGCACTCCCACCACGGCCATTAGCGCGAGCACCTTCGGCGACCTGAGCGTCTTCAAGAGGCCGGTGAACCTGTCTGAGGCGAAGCTTATCGCCAGCGAGGCGGCCACGGCTATGAGCATGGTAAGGAAAAGGAACTGTAGCACCCCCAGGCTTCCGCCTCCCACCGACATAAGCACAGTCATGAAGGCCAGCTCCACAGCGACGAAGCATATGGCGAGCAGCCCCTTGTACATTATCTTCATGCCTAACTGTTAGTCTTCGTAAACCAGCTTTAAATATGGTTCAGATTTGTTCCATTTTATTTGTGTAAGTTAGGTAAAATGATAACCAGGCTTAAATACATTGGCGTCCAAGTTTAGCCATGGAATATTACTCTTTCAGGGAGAAGGAGATAGTAAGGGAGCTGAGCAGGAACTCGCGCGCCACGATAACAGAGCTGGCCAGGGCCGCGAAGTGCTCAAGGATAACAGCAAGGAGGGCTCTCGACGCAGTCGAGAAGAAGCTGGACATCAGGTACACGCTGGAGATAAACGAGGAGAGCATGGGCGCCACCGAGAGGCACATAATCACGGTGAAGTTCGCGAGAAGCCCCCCCACGAAGTTCCTCGAGAGGCTGTTCGCCAAGGAGGACGCGGTGCACGCGGCCTACGCCGCCCAAGGAGACTACGACTTGATAATATACGCAAGGACTAGCGACCCCATATCCTACATAAAGTGGGAGACCCACCTCGCCTCCGAGCTCTCCGACTACGGCGCAGTGATAAGGCCCTCGGAGTTCGTGATAGCGCAGTTCGGATACATGCCGCTGAACGACAGCTTCGTAGACAATATACACTCTGAGGTGAAGCTCACGCAGAAGGACAAGCTGCTGCTCAGGCTTCTCAACCAGAACTCCAGGATGTCATACGAGGAACTCTCCAAGGCCGCCAGGCTGAACGACGAGACCGTCAGGTACAGGATATTCCGCATGAAGAAGGCGGGGATAATAAAGAGGTTCACCATAGCGGCCCAGAGGCCGCTCAACGAGTACGTGCTCTCCTTCTTCGTCAACTACAAGTTCAACAGGACGACCAAGGACAGATCGGCGATGGCGAGGTCATACTACACGAAACCGGAGGGCCCCACCTACATACTAAGCGCGTTCCAGATGCTCGCCCCCATAACCGGAAGCTACAGGTTCTTCGCAATCGGCATATATGCGAGCGAGAGGGAGGCGCAGGAGAAGGCGATAGCGCCACACATTGCCATATTCAGGAAGGAGAACGTTGAGATGGCGCGAGCTAGGATAACGGCGCCCATAAAGGGTATACTGCCGTTCAGGAGCCTCAATGTAGCTGAGAACTACCTCACGATAAGCTGGGATTGATCGCATGGGAATGGAGAAGAAGAGCAAAGACTGCGCCGAGGAGGAGAGGCTGACCGCAGCGGAGATAAGGAAGGCTCTGCCTTCAGGATGGAAGGTAAAGGGCAGGATTATAGAGAGCATGAGGCTAGACTTCGATACCTTCCCCGTCGCAATAAAGTTTGTTGACAGGCTCGCCCTAATAGCGGAGAGGGAGAACCACCACCCGGAGATATTGGTGAGCTGGAAGAGGGTCACGTTGCAGCTCACGACCCACGATGCAGGGGGCATCACAGCCCTCGACATCAGGATGGCAGGGCTGGTAAACAGGCTCATTAGGTCGTTTAGCGGAAGCGTCAGATACCTGAATAAATAGCTTTACGGCAGATAGCTATCATGGCAGGCACTGACAGGCTGAGTTTCGCCTACAGGTACCCTTTCTCCACCGAGGCTAAGGAGATAATACAAGAGGCCAAGCTGGGCTTCGAGTACAGGTACCTCGACATGGCAAAGGCGCACCTAGAGTCAGCGCTCAACGAGGGGCTAAAGTACTCCGACCTGAAGATAAGCTCGCTAAAGATGGACTACCTAATGGCGTACCTCTACTCCAGGATGCTGGTCAGTGCAGTGGGCAGGCCCGACCTCATAATCAACTACTCATACGCAGAGGCCAGGAGATCAGCGCAGGCGCTTGCGCTCTCAGAACCAACTGAGATAATCCATGTGGCCGAGGAGCTGGGAGTCAGCCTCACTGACGCGCCAACCGGAGAGAGCGGCTACCTCACCATAGGCTTTGCGGACTTCCTCAAGTACTCGGCGCGCATGAAAGGCATGGAGCTCTCGAACCAGAGGCTCAACCACGGCGTGGTGCTGCTTTTCAAGAACAACGCGGCCAAGCTGCTCAGGGAGGCGATAAAGCAGCAGATAAAGGCAGGAATGCCTATACCGAAAAAGGAGCTGCCCAGCGAGGTCATCGATTACGCAAAGAAGACCAGGCTGAAGGTCAAGGAGAGCGTGAAGAAGGCCTCTGCGTCATCGGCCAGCCACACATGGGTAGACAGGCTGCTGGAGACCCCGATCGCAGACGTGAGGCACAGGACAGTCAACCTCATACTCGCGCCCTACCTGGTCAATGTCAAGAACATGGAGGTCGATGAGGCGACCAAGAGAATCGTCGACTACATAGAGCTGTGCAAGCAGGTGGATCCCACGACCAGGGTCAACGAGCCCTACATAAGGTACCAGTGCACATACGCGAAGAGGAAGGGCTCGAGGCCGCTCTCGCTGAGCAAGGCAAAGGAGTTGCTCGGCGGCGCGCTAAACGTGGATATACTCGAAGAGGCAAAGAAGTGATCAGATGGCAGGAATCAAAGGACTGTGCACCATATGTAACAAAGTAGCCACGCACTCGTGCAAGATATGCGGCAGGCCTTTCTGCAAGGAACACATTGATGAGAAGAGCCTTATGTGCGACTCCTGCATGAAGAAGAGATTGTGATCGTATGATGAAGCAGAGCCAACCTACTTTAAAACTAGAGATGACCAAAGAGCAGCTGATCAAGTCGCTCCCTGAGCGCTGGAGTGGCATAGTGTCCCAGAACCTGCTCTCCAAAGAGATAATCGAGAAGGCGATATCAGCATTTACCGCAGGCAAACCCTCCACGGTTTTTGCAGCTGAGGTAAAGAGAAACTTTTCACACGTGAACAAGATGAGGTACGTGCTCAGGCTAGAAGGGCTTGTTCCAGTGCCTGACGTAGAAATCAGCAACCACCCATTAAACATGGGGCGCATCGCGCAAAAAGCAGCGACCGCTAGGAAGAGGATACTCAATCAGTATCCCACAATTAAGGAAGAGTTCAAGGAAAACGCCGCGCGCTCGGCTCGATCACGAGGAAGCTGGAGAGCGAGGGCAGCTCCGGCTTCTACTTCTATGACAAGCGCTTTTTCGGCTATCTCGCCATTTTGCTCAGGGACTCAGTACCCATCGAGCGAATGGTCGGCCTCTCCAATCTCAGCAGTAATACGCTGGAGTTCCGCGCCAGATACCTCTACAACATCGGCTTCATAGATACTGACCCCTATTTGAAACAATCCCCAGTCGCTGTGCTGATGCGTTCAAAGAAGCCCGAGGAGCTGAAGCAGAAGATATTCGATAAGTACCCAGGGGTCGAAAAAGCCTACGAGCTAATTATCGCAGACCAGAAAATAAGCGCCCAGCTGCATGGCCTGTGTAAGACGTACACTACCCAATTGGACAATGACAATAGGAAGATGTACATGCTATTGGTCTTGGCTATGTGGAGCGCAGGTTTGGATGCGGCAGTGATAAATACCGCCACAGGGCTAAGCACAACCACAGTCTATCGCTGGATGAATGGAGCTAGGGACGCCGGCATAACATATGCAGTACCAAAGCGCGGCGGCAGGCGTCTTGATGATGTGGGAGGCATAGACAGGATGAGAAGGTTCTCCAGCTTAATAAAGGGTGGTATGGCCCCAGAGGAGGCAGCCAAGGACCCTCACGTTAACATAGACAAAGAGCTTGCCGCGAGATGGCTGAAGATAATAAGGCCTTTCGCGCCCCTGCAGGCAGCTCCAGCCAAGCCAGAGACAAAGGAATAAAAACCTTCATAACAGATACTTATTGTCAACGGTAATAGGAGCAGGGAAACGCCCAAACCCATTCCGAACTTGGAAGCTAAGCCTGCTTACGATATGTGTGTACTGGCTTCGGCCGGGAAATCATATTGCTGTTGACACTTATACTTATCCTCGATGATCAAGTGGCAAGGAGCAGCGACGACACCCCAGCATGGATGACCTGCGTGGACATCCTCAACAAGGCGAAGGTGGAGCTGATAACCGAGGCTATGGACACCCTCAACAACGAGATATCGGAGAAGAGGATAGAGGTCAATGGCAGCCTCATAACCCTGCCCGACAGGCCAAACGACGCTGACAGGGACATGTTCATAATCACCACCATGCTCGAGCAGTCGCCTCAGATAAAACAGAGGTACGGCAGCTTCATAGAGGCGAGCAGGGATAGCAAGGATCCTAACGTAGTGATGCAGGTTGAGAGGGCCAGAAAGTTCCTGCTGGCACTGGAGCAGATAGAGCTTCTTATGGGATACAGCACCTACTTCGACGACTGGATGCACGACGCAAGCGTCCTGGCCAACGTGGGCGACCCGTCCGAGATATTCAGGAGGACAGTGTCGCACAGCAAAGAGAGAGCTGAGATACTCGATTTCATGCTAAGCAGCAAGACATTCATCAAGGAGGAGATATTCACAAAGGAGGAGCGCATCCTTCTTGAAGCCACATTCAAGTGAGCAAAATCGCCTGCGCCGAAGCGCAGGCGCGTCTTCCGGGAAAGCCGTGGAGTGACACGGCACATAATTTACAGTCGTAAAAATATTTAAATCTTTTCTCCGGGTACACAAGAGTGTAAACCGCTTCCCCAAAAGTATTTATTCTTTCTCCCACATAAAACCTACGGGAAAGTTGCGCATGCCTGCGCCATACAAGTAGGTAAAGCCTGTGCCAGAGCACAAGGCGCGTCTTCTAGGGTTAGTGCCAGCAATGGCATGTGGGCTCCCGGGGAATGGAATGAAGAAGAGTGCAAGTGAGCGCGAGCTCTCGAGAGGGATGGATTCCATGATAGGCGAGGTCCAAGCTGCATACGGTGCGAAGCTGAGCGAGGAGGCACAGATAGAGCGCAAACTGAGCGACGTCGCTCTGCGCGATGACATAATTGGCCTTGCAAGGGAGGTCGTGAGGCTGAGGAAGCTGGCGGAGAGGTTCGGCGACGAGGAGGCACTTACGGTCTCCTATGGGATCACCGTCGATGTCTCTGCTGAGCGGGTATCCTTCCGGACCGTTGTAAAGCGCGCGGACCAGGCCTAAGAGTTGTTTTTATTTTTTTCTTTCCTTATATTTGTAGATAGATATGATAGCAGACGGCCTAAGGCTTGATTCGAAGGGGGCTTACGCGCCCAGAGAGGACTCATACATACTCGCGGAGATAGTAGAGAGGTACTCCTACGGCAAGGTGCTGGACGTGGGCACAGGGACAGGCATACAGGCGATAGTGGCCGCCAAGAAGGGGCTTGACGTCACTGCATCCGACATAGACCAGAAGGCGTTGGAGTGCGCAAGAGAGAACGCCAGGCTTAACAACGTGAAGGTCGAGTTCGTGCAGTCCGATGTCTTCTCCAACATAAAGGGCAAGTACAACACCATAATATTCAATCCCCCATACCTCCCCAGCCACTGGTACCAGATCAAGCACACCGCTCTAGACGGTGGCAAGCAGGGGAGGCAGTTCATAGAGCGCTTCATAGCGGATTGCAGGAACTACGCGGCAGAGGACCACATATTCATATTACTGGAGAGCAGCTTCAACAGGTACGAGAAGGACATAAAGAGGCTCAACGCAGAGATCGCGGCCAAGAAGCACTACTTCTTTGAGGACATAGTGGTCCTGTCCTTCAAATAACTCCTGTCGTCGAAGGCGTGAATAGGGGAAGGGAGGCGATAGGCTTAAATACCATCAGCCGCAGCCCTCAAAACCTTTATATATAAGGAAAAACCCTTCTTCTACTGAAGTCTGATGTCGGCGCAATGCGCCGCGGGTTCGTTGCTGTGACAACTGCAATAAAGAGTGCTGGAGAAGCTGTAGTGGCTTACTCAAAGATGATGAAGAGCTCCAAGCTATCTACAGCTTATGCAGTAATTACAAGCGCGCCTGCGGTATATGTGATGCTCAGGACTGCAGGTGAGCATATACATCACATAAGCTCATACGGTTTACTCGGCGCCTTCGTGGGTACTGGTCTTGGGCTAGGTACCTACTTTGCGGCCAAGACATACTGCCTCAGGACTGATGCCAAAGAGATAAAGCAGGATTGGAAATTGGACTGACGCTAAAACGGGACTAATATGGGGATCACAAAACAGCAGACCGAGCCATTTTCAGAGAGGGAGGCAATGCGTGCATACGTCCGCTCGCAGATAGTCAAGGCAGTAGGTACGCTGGGCATCAAGAGCGATGGATATCATACCCTCTCTAGGCTGGGAACCCTGGATCTGATAAGGGCGGCTGGGATTGCGGCTAACGGATACAAGCTGGCCACAAGCAACCTAAGCAACGAGTACAGGAACGAGCTTAGGTCGGAGCTCATGGGCGAAGACAGGGTCAGATCAAAGTCAGAATACTTCTGCCAGCTAGTCACTATACTTTTCATAATAAAAGAGAGGGCATCACACTCGATACCCACGCCAGAGGCGAAGTACAAGCAGGCATCTGAGATAACCACTTCAGAGATACTCAGCTCTATGGGGAGCGTATCGGAGTCAGGAGACAGGGAGCTCGCCGACCGCATGCTCGCAGGCATAAGGCACACGGGCTATCACATGGCAGCTGTGGAGACGATATTCAACGCGGCGCAGAGCAGGTACGCCGGGGACCTTGCCGAGACGGCGAACAGGTTTCCCACCAATCTGGTGAACAGGGCCATATACCACTATGGCGGCAAGCTCGAGAAGGTTCCGCCGAAGGTCGCAGAAAAGAACGCGCAAGACAGGAAAGACATTCTGTATTCCGCGCTCTACATACTTAACTGCGGAGTTAAGACCACCACCGAAGAGGGCAAGACCAGGCATACTGCATACATAGACTACGCCGAGGTGGCTCTTACTCTGGGCCCTTACGTATCTGGCTCTACCGAGACGATAGTGAAGGACGGCCAGCACGCAGGCATAAACGTGACGATAAAGCAGATAGCCGGCATCAAGAAGAGGGCCCAGGAGGACGACGGGGACGAGGAAGAGATGGTCCTGAGGCTTCTGGGTACTGGCGAGAAGATAATCAACAGGATAGGCAGGAGGTAGGCTCAGGTTATCTGCTCTTCTTTCCTAGCCCGTGATAGTGCTTCGTTGCAACTCCCGCCCAGATGCTGGTGTTCTTAAGTATGAACCCCAAGGACTCCGCAAGTGAGCGCTTGCTGAATCCCTCTATATTGTCTATCTTTTCTATATCTTCAATACCTAGCCCCCACCCTATAGAACCAAGCATGGTGTCGACATGCGCAACGGAACTCGCCTTCGGTATCGCAACAACTGGATTCTTTGCGAGCAACCAGTTAAGCGCCACCTGCGCGCCGCTCTTCCCGTACGCCTTTCCTATTCCATCAAGCAGCTCCAGCATTCCTGAATATTTTTCCTTGAACAGGGAGCCGTTAGCGTATGGGCTGTAGGCTATCATCGTCACGCCGTTGGCCTCGCAGTAAGCCAGGAGCTCGTTCTCCACGTCCCGCACCAGCACTGAGTATTCGACCTGGTTGCTCACTATCTCGTACCTCTTCATGCTCTCCTGGGCCTCGACGAGCTCCTTGACCGAGAAGTTGCTCACGCCTATGTGCCGTATCTTACCATCATCAACCAGCTTCTCCATCGCGGCCATCGTCTCAGATATCGGAACCCTCCTGTTCGGCCAGTGGAGCTGGTAAAGGTCTATCTGCTTTACTCCGAGCGCCTTCAGGCTGGCGTCGCACGACCTTATCACGTCGTCATAACGGAAGTGGTGTGGCGATACCTTCGTCGCCAGGAATACGCCCTTATGTCCTTTCAGCGCACTGCCCACCATCTCCTCGGTGCCGTACATCTCAGCCGTGTCCACGAAGCGTATGCCCTTCCTTATTCCATATCTAAGCGCCGCAAGCGACTCAGCCTCGTTCCTGTTGCTCTGCCAAGTGCCGAGCCCTACAACAGGTATCTTCTCACCGGTCTTCCCAAGCGGCTTGTATTCCATAGTATATCCTCAATCGAATTCTAGCAGCATGGCCTGATGGTCTGAGACTATATCTGAAGGCACACGGAATGCGGTATCCTTCAGTTCCTTTGAGATAAATATGTAGTCCGCAAAGTTGCCTGCCTGGGGATGGGCGAACTTGTTGCGGGTGTTCTGCACGCCATACTCCCTTATCAGGTTCCTAAAGCTACCCTCCAATACAGCAACGCTCTTGGTCCCAATATCCAGATTGAAGTCTCCGCAGAGTATCTTCCCCCCGTGTCTGGGGTCCAAGAACTCCAGTATCCTCTTTGACTGGAGCATGGTGTCCTCTATGTCGCCCTTGCTCTTCGGCTGCCAGAGCCCATGTACATTCGCCATCGTGATCGCCTTGCCTTTGTCAAATATCTCTATCCACTGGAGCCTTGAGCCTACACCCAAAGTCTCACCCTCGTACTCCAGGTCTCTCCGTGCACAGAGCTCGAACTCGCCGCTACCGGTCAGCTCCACCCCCTTCCTCACGAAAATCGCGAGGCGCTCGCCGGAAGAGCTGTAAGGCTCGCTTAGGTATGCTTCGAAACCCTTCAACATGCCGCACAGCACGTCATAGATGTCGGGCCGTGCACCTTCCCACGCGTGGAATGCCCCGTTACCCTTCTCATCGAAGACCTCCTGGAAGCAGAATACGTCCACATCCCTAGCCCGGGGCTCGAGGAAGCGGCTCAGCTCGTCGTAGAGCTTGCCACCCCAGATGTTGAGACTAAGTAGCTTCATTTCTCCCACCTAATAAAAATGCGCCAGGGTTGGGATTTGAACCCAAAAGCCCTTGCGGGCACCGGTTGGCCTGTTTGCATCACTGATCAGCTCTTGAGATTTTCAAAATTCAAGACCGGCGCGTTAACCGGATTCTGCCACCCTGGCATGTAGTAGTTGTGCCGCCTACATTTATATTGATTTGCGGCGGGCCTATATCGGCAGGAGCTTCCTGCCCTCAAGGAACCTCTCGGCAGCCACGAACACCTTGTAGAAGTAGTTGTCCACGTAGTAGATGAAGTCCATCTTCGTTATCTCGATATCCCTCGCCATCCAGCTGCTCTTCGCCTTGTCGAACACGGTGCCCTTCACGGTTATCTTGCTCACCTTTCCTGACAGCAGCTCCAGCCCGTCCTTTATTCCCACCGCTACTATGCCATCGAGTTCGGCGGTGTTTGGCATGTAGCTCATCAGCCCGTCGTCCCTCCTCAGCAGGAATATGTCGGCGAAGGAGGTGTGGTATCGTGACAGGTCGAGCCTTATGCCCAGCGGCGCAAGCTCCTCGAATGCTACCTTGACGCCGAGCTCCTCATGTATCTCCCTGACAGCGGCCTCTGCGCCCTCGCCGCTCTGGTAGTGGCCCGATGACGTCGCGTCGAGCAGGTTGGGGTAGAGCGCCTTGCCGCTGCCTCTCCTCTGGAGCAGCACCTGGCCCCCATCGTTCGCTGTAACTATGAAGCAGTCGAAGCTCTTGTGCCAGAGGTCGTACTCGTGTGCCACCCTCCTGCTCGCAACCCCGAGCGGGTTCATGTCCTTGTCGAATATGTCTACTATCTCGTCCTCTTCATGCGCCATACCCACACACCCCGACCAGCTTATCCACCCATTACCTATTGCGATTTCCAATATTTTAGCCTTTCGGCTTCCTTTTAAAGCTCCAAATTGGCGGTTTTATGAATTTTATACTAAAAACAATACGCAAAATGCTGAAAATAGAAACTGAAGAGAAGGCGGGCTTCCGCCTGCTTTTGGGCGACGCTGTATGTTCCCTCGTCCTCAGGCGTAATTTCACCTACAGGCAAGGGGCCATGCCGAGGGTCGAGTCCGAACTGCACAACTCCTGGAAGAGGCGGGATGGCAAGCTGTACTTGGAACCCGCGGCAGAGGCCAACCCGCACATAATAATAACAGGGATGAGCGGCTTCGGCAAGAGCACGTTGTTCAGGTCCATGCTCACCGATATAAAGGCTGCAAGCCTGGCCGCGATAGTGTTCGACCCGCACAACGAGCACAGCGGCACCATCACCGCATTGGGCGGCAACGTCCGCGAGGCCTCGCATTCCGGCATAAACCTGCTTGACCTGGACGGGGCAACTGTGGGCGAGAGGATATCAGAGCTGACCGCGCTGTTCAGGAACACCTACTCGCTCGGGTACATACAGTCCACCAAGCTCAGCGCGTGCCTCTGGTACACCTACAGGAAGTTCGGTGCGGCATCGAGGCAGTCCACAACTATTGAGTCCCAGCCCACTATCCGCGACCTGCTGACTGAGCTGTCTGTATTCATAACCAACTCCAAGTCTGCTGCGGAGACCAACACACTGGTGCACCTAAGGGACAGGCTCTCCCTGCTAAACACTCCCGCCTTCAATAGGAACGCGGTAAGGGTGGAGTCTCTGTCTCAGGGCATAAACTCGTTCTCGCTCTCTGGCATGAAGAGCAGCGAGGGGAGGATGATATACATAACCGAGCTGCTGAAGAGGCTCTACTCCACGATGCACGGCCAGCCGATAGGCGGGGCTGTCAGGTTATACATAATGATAGACGAGGCGCAGTTCCTCATCAGCAACACGGACGAGGGCACGGAGATAACCAAGCTGATCGAGGAGGGTAGGAAGTACGGGGTCGGGGTAGTGGTGGTCACCCACGCTGCGTCCAAGCTCAACAGGCAGATAACGGCGAACGCTTCCACCTTCATCGCCTTCTACTCCAGGGAGCCTCAGGAGATCGCTTACACATCCAAGCTGATAGCCAACGGCGACAGCGCCAAGGCGCAGGCCGTGACATCGAAGATGGGTCACCTAGGCAAGCACGAGGCCATGGTGGTGAGCACCAGGATAAGGTCACCCACTGTGTTCAGGACTGTGGTTACCGGCGGGCTCACAGTAGTTGCAAGGCCATACCACTTCGACATGCGGCGCCTCGCCGAGCGCCCTATAAGGCTCGAGGAGCTCAGGGACGCGATGGGGCTCACGGACGACGCGCCGATAGACGACGCCATAGCCTCTGGGCAGCTTTCCTCGTTCGAGATAGACAGCGGGCAGGGGCATGAGATGTGGGTTATGGTGCCAAAGGTATCGCCTGGAATAGAGCACGAGGTGTACGTTGGGAAGATATCCGCAATGCTGGACTCGCTCGGCGTTCACAACAGGATAATAGACAACGCACACGGGCCTGACGTATCCTGCAGGATCAAAGGCAAGGAGATAGCTGTGGAATACGAGACCGGAAAGAAGAGCCCTGAAGAGACCATGATGATGATAGCTAGGAGGAGGCCCAAGTACGACAGCATAATCTTCATAGTCAACGATCAGAAGCTCGAGAAGTACGCTAGCATAAAGGGAATAACCCTGTTCAAGGCGTCCGACGTGCTGAACGGCAACATGTCAGCCGCTATCAGGGCCCTTATGGGATCCCCTGAGCGCGGAGAAGACGCCGGCAACGACAAGGAACATGAGTGAGATCGCCATAGAGGCGTGCACCCCGGTCACGAAGGCCGAAGATATCTGGCCTGGCCCTATCGTGCCCACGAACAGCTGGAGCGCCACGCTCCTCGGTATGAACGCGCCTGCTGCGGCGAGGGCTACCACGTAGCTGAAGAGCATGCCTATGTTGCTCAGGGTCCTCATCACACCGGATATGACGCCGTATGCGTACTCCTTGGAGGCCTTCATTATCGCGCTGTTGTTTGCGGGCCAGAACATAGAGCCGCCAACACCGGTGACTGCCGAGCCTACTAGTATCCAGTAGAGCGGCGTCGTGTCGCCGAGGTT
>JAGWFU010000072.1 GCA_028867845.1 Microcaldota archaeon
AACGACGTCCTAAACACTGTCGTAGACGTCGCGAAGAGAGAACAGGGGATAAAGAGACTGGTCATCGAGATCGACAAGGTGAAGAGAAGGGTCAACGCCTTGGAGTACATAGTCGTACCGAACCTCAACAAGAGGAAGAAGTACATAGCAATGAGACTGGAGGAGATAGACAGGGACATGTTCTCCGGGCTCAAGCACGTGAAGAAGAAGCTGGAGAGCAGGAAGTGACTATTTCTTACCGTACTCGTCGAAGACCCTCTTGTAGGTGTCGAGCGTCCCGATGTCGTGCCAGTTCCCGTGGAATACGAATCCCTTGACCTCAGTCTTGCTTATCAGCCATGCTATGAAGTTGCCCATCCCGTCAGGGTTGTTCTTGTCGTCCAGGTAGTCCTTGAACATCCCGAGCATCTCCTTTGGTATCACATACATCGCGATGGCGATGAGCGATGATTTGGGGTGCTCAGGCTTCTCAACAAATGAGGCGACAACGTCTCCCTTGAGCTCGACGTTACCGAACTTCTTGGCGCCCTCCAGGTCCTTCGTGTCGTAGAGGCCTATGGTCGGCTCCCTGCTTTTATTGAAGTAATTGAGTATCTCCTTAACGCTGAAGTCGTAGAGGTTGTCCCCAGCTATTATTATCAGGTCCTCGTCTATCTTGCCCTGCTCTATTGCGTACTCTATGCCCTTTATCGCCCCGAACTTCTCGTGGTTGCCGGTGGTGTGCTCCACCACCATGCTTACATCGGCGCCTATCCCGTTGAGCCTGTGCTTCGTCCAGTACTCGAAGGCGTTGGAGAACTTGGAGTTGGTGGAGAGCACTATGTCAGTGACCCCGGACTTCACCAGGTCATCGAGTATGTACTCCACTATGGGCTTGCCGCCCACTCCGATTGGCAGCAGGGGCTTGGGTATGAAGTAGGTTATGGGTTCCAGTCTTGTGGCGAATCCGCCGCACAGGAGTAATGCTCTCATATTTCCACGGCTAGGCTTGTTTTTCCCGCACAGGATGCAGGGTAATATCTGGTAATAAGCGTATTTAAGCTTAACGCAGACGAACCACGGCGGTAATCTTAAATTACTTGTCTTCCCATAAAAAACGTGGTTTTGTGGGAAAAAACAACGGTCTCGTAATAGGGGCAGCTATAGTGATAGTGGTAATACTGGCCGCGTTGGCGGTCTCGGTCTTGGGAGGCGGGAAGGCGGCGCCGGCAACTACGGCGGTGCCGGGAACGACAACAGTATCGGGAACGGGGTACTCTAGCCAGAAGGCAAGCGTACCTGTGATGATAACTGACCCTGCGCAGGTGCCCGTAGGCACTAGCGCCTTGGTCTTCGGATACAGCAATGTTCAGGTGAACGCCACAAACGCGACCGGATCAACATGGGTCAACGCGACAGGGACGGGAAGCGTGAACCTGATAGCGATACAGAACTCTGCGCAGGTGATGGCCTACGCCAACGTAGCGGCGAACTCCAGCATATCACAGATAAAGCTCCTGGTCAACTGGGTCAACATAACGGTGAACGGCACTACATACCCGGTCCCGGTCTCCAACCCACAGCTCACGCTGTCAATAACTGGCAGCACAGGGGTCGGCCAGGGATCAGGCGTGCTAATAGACTACACCCCAACGGTATCGCCTGCGTTCAGCGGCAACTCCACAGTATTCGTGAGGGTGCCGGCGGGCAAGGCTGTGATAACCAGCGGGGTTAACAGCTCCTTCAGCACCAACGTGGGCGCGACGGCGCCGCTGTGGGTATCGGCTGCGGCATCCATAGCCGCACAGAGCCCGAACATAACGATAACGGCGGCCACGCTGGCCGCGAAGGGCAACTCCACATGGCTATCGGTCACGGTGAAGAACAGCGCCAACAGGAGCGTGACGCTCAACAACATCGTTCTTTACGGAATGCAGAACGTAAGCGCGCACTCGGCGGCAGGTGCAGGAGTGAACAGCTCGGTCGCTGCGGGGCTCAACAACCTGCTCTACGGCAGGGCCAATGCAGTGGTCAACGCTAGGGCGCTGGTCGAGGTGGCGGTGAACCTGAGGACCTACGGCATGCAGAACTTCGCCATAAACTCCAACGGCACAATGGTGCAGGTGACCAGCTTGGCGTCAGCGCAGACGAGTGGCGCGACGATAGCGCCTGGAGCGAGCGCGACGCTGGTCTACAACAGCACCGCGAGCTACAACTCCGGGACCTTCCAGACCACACCCACAGTGGGATCGCAGTACAGGATAGCGGTGTCAGGAAGGGCGGGAGTGTCAGCTGGCACGATGGTAACGGCAAGCTGAGTTGAGGATAGAATAAGGTGAACACATGTTGGCAGCAGTAACGCAAAAGAAAATCGGAGACTCGGCGACCGCCCCTGTGTCAAAGATGGCCTTCGGGATGTACAGGACGAACATGAAGGCCGAGCCCCTGGAGTCGATGGAGCTGGTCAAGGAGGCCTACTACAGGGGCATAAACTTCTTTGCGACATCGGACAACTACGGCACTGAGATGCTGCTGGGCAGGGCCATACAGGAGTACAAGATACCACGAGACAAGATCGTGATAGCCACGATGACGGGCCTTCCCATCACGCAGCAGCACCAGTCCGAATTCGAGGTGAACACCTCGGGGAAGCGCATCATGGAGCAGGTGGAGAAGAGCCGCAGGTTACTGGGAGTCGATACAATAGACCTGTACCAGACCCATGCGCACGACAGCAACACCCCGATGCTTGATATCGTGCTGGCGATGAATGAGCTGATGGACAAGAAGGTGATAAGGAGCTACGGGTTCTCCAACTACGACACGAATAACATCATAGATGCGATAAGGGTATGCAAGGAGAACGGGCTCAGGGAACCTGTATCGCTCCAGAACTGGTACAATATAATGGGATGGAGAAGCGAGGATTCGATAAAGACTGCGATGAGGAGCGGGATGACCTTCCTTGCCTACAGCCCCTTGGCCAACGGATTCCTCACGCACGAGAGCGTGCAGGCCAGGAGGGTGCTGAACGATATACCAAAGGAAAAGAACGCCATCGAGGCAGTGAGGCTGGAGAACGACATAAGGAAGGAGTTGAGGAAGCTGGACGACATGGCGGTCAATGAGGGCAGGAACATACAGCAGCTGTCCTTTGCCTGGCTTATGGGCAGGGAGAAC
>JAGWFU010000073.1 GCA_028867845.1 Microcaldota archaeon
AGCTGGTCGTTGCCGCGTTGAGCATAGCCGCCGCGTTAGTGGAGTTGTAGTCGACGCTCCCGTTGAGGAACGGCTTTATCAGGCTTAGCTGCGTGGCAAGCGTAGAGTTCATGGCAGCTAGGTCCCTCTGCTGCGCGGCCCCCGCCTTGGATATGTATCCCTGAATCGTGGCGTTGTTGGGCTCGCCGATCAGCCTGCTCTGGTTGGCAGTTAGGTTGAGCGTGTCGCTGCTGTAGTTCGAGTATGCTGAATACATGCCCAGCAGGCTGGTCTCCCCTTTGGAGATGTTGGTGTTTATCGCTATCGTGACAGAGACCACGCCGCCCGATCCTGATACTGTCGCCTGCGCGCCTGGTATTTTGGCGTTCACAAGCGAGGTTATCTGCTGGACCGACATCGTGGAGTTGGTCTGCAGCTGCACGCTGATTCCACCCTTGAGCGAGGAGTCTGACTGTATCTTGGGTATGAAGTAGAGGCTTATCAGAAGCAGGGCTATGGGCACTATCATTAGCGCCTTGTAGTTCTTGCTCTCGTACAGATTCCTGAACATCAAAACCAGTCTGTCCTTCTATAACCAATCAAATTGAAACGCTATTCAAACAACATAAATAAAAGATAAAAATAAAGGAGGAAGTACGCCTCACGCGTACTTCTTCATCAGCATCAGGTGGAGCGACTTGGTGAACCCGAATATTATCAGGAACAGCGCAAGAAGCACTATCGTCAGTCCGAAGAACGCGGTGTAGCTGAACACTGCGGGCACCAGCGTAGCGAGCACGACGCCTATTATGAGCAGGTAGAAGCCCCAGAATATGGCCTTGTATATCTCCCACGGGGCGTGCCTCTCCTTGTAGTGGAGCTCCCTCTCGTACTGCATGCTCGGGTCAATCTTCACGATAATGCTTTTTTGCGGCATCTAAACACCTGTTATAGTATCCCCTTGAAGCTTTAAATAGCTATTTCTTGGGCTTGAAGAGCCTGTTGTAGATCTCTATCTCCTCGTTAAAGTCCGGCACCATCTTCATGCTAGCCAGCTCGGTGTCCATCCATATGTGGGCGGTGTGCTCCCCGCTCAGCCTCACCTCCTCTGATTCCGCCCTGCACAGGAATACTATCATGGTTATCTTCTGTCCGTCATCCCTTGTGAAGTGGTGGACCTTCAGCGGGTTGAGTATCCTTACGCTAAGGCCGGTCTCTTCCAATACCTCCCTCTTCAGGCCATCGAACGGGCTCTCTCCGAGCTCGAGCCTGCCTCCAGGTATCTCCCACGCCCCCGGCTTGTGGGGATTGTCGTCCCCCCTCCTCACCATCAGCACCTCTCCCTTCGAGTTCAGTATGAATGCCTTTGCCGCTACCCTGAAGCTGTCCATGCATGGTTATCTCCATCGGTGTTATTAGGTTTTGCCCCGAAAGCTATTCTGTTTGGATGGCAAGGCTTGCGAAGCGGAAGAGCCCGTCAAGGGAGTTCCACACTGTGAGGGAGCAGAACAAGGTAGATTCCGGCATATTCGACGACAAGACGATGATGGCGCTCAGCAAGTTCTACAACAAGGGAGTGATCGAACAGCTGATCTTCCCTGTGGCCAGGGGCAAGGAGGCGGACGTCTACCTCGCGAAGGCGGGGGCCTCCGAGGAGGTGAGCGGCAAGAGCTATGTCATCGTCAAGTTCTTCCGTATTGAGACATCCTCCTTCTTCAAGATGGCCGACTACATGGTGGGCGATCCCAGGTTCACAAAGATCGGGAGGAGCAAGCTCGCGATAGTGAAGACGTGGTGCAAGAAGGAGTTCGGCAACCTGCATATAGCCAAGAGCGCAGGGGTGAACGCGCCCATGCCCTACATGTTCAACGGCAGCATAATAGCGATGGAGTTCATAGGCGCGGATGACGGCACAGTCTCGCCGCAGCTGAAGGACGCCAAGCTGGAGAACCCCGAGGTGTTTCTTGACAACATCCTCTATCAGATGCGCCTGCTCTACAAGAGCAACCTGGTCCATGCGGACCTCAGCGAGTTCAACATACTGGTCAAGGAGGCGCAGCCCTACATAATAGACTTCGGCCAGGCTGTTAGCATAAAACACCCAAACGCCATCAAGTTCCTGGAGCGCGACGTCACGATGGTGCTGGGCTACTTCAGCAAGAAGTACGGCGTAAAGAGGAGCCCAAGGGAGGTATACGACAACATAATCAAGTGACTACTTCCGATTTCTTCAGCGTCATCTTCAATACTGCGGAGAGCTTTACCTTCTTGTAGAAGTAATCGAGCTTCTTGTAGTCCGTGGAGGTGGAGGGATTCCTCGCGTTTATCGAGCAGACGTCCCTGTACTTCTTTATCGATATCTCATATGTCCCCAGCTCCTTCGCCTCGTTTATTATCTCCTGCTTGTCGAAGCCGATGAGGGGCCTGAATATCAGCAGGTCGGTGTCGTGCTCCGACGCCGCGAGGTTGCTCACTGTCTGCGAGGCCACCTGGCCTAGGCTCTCTCCCGTCACTATGCAAGTCGCGCCCTCCATCTCGGCTACCTTCTCCGCAAGCTTGTACGCGAACCTCTTGAACAGCACCAGCTCCTGTCTTCCCGGAACCTTCATCACCGCCGACTGGAACATGTATGACGGCGCGTAATATATCTTCGGGCTGGGGCTGTAGTATGACAGCACCTTCACCAGCTCCCTCATCTTCGACTCCTTCGCCTCATTGTTGTTGGGGAACGCGTGCAGATGGAGGTATACCACGTCAAGCCCCCTCTTCATCGCATAGTACGCAGCGAGCGGGGAGTCTATCCCCCCAGAGAGCAGCACCACCGCCTTTCCTGACGAGCCCACTGGCAGGCCGTGCTGCCCGCTTATCTTCCTTGTGTACATGAACGTGCACTCCTTTGTCACGTTTATGAACAGGCTCTCCTTCGCGTCCTTGTCTATCTTGAAATTGAGCTTCTTCGCCCTGATGAATGCGCCGACTATGTCCCTCGAGTCGAACTTGGTCCCCTTGAACGCCCTGTGTGCGATTATCTTCACCGTGTCCTTCTTCCCCAACAGCTTGTCAGCGGTCTTCATTATCGCGCTCAGGCTGTTCTGCGTCTTTGCTACGGGGGCGAACCAGCTTATACCGAACACCTTGCCCAGCCTGCCGCTTATGGAGCCTATGTCCGATCCCTTTTC
>JAGWFU010000008.1 GCA_028867845.1 Microcaldota archaeon
CTCCACATGCACCAGACCGACAGGGGAACCATGCTGACGATGACCGAGAACGCAAAGGCGGTGCTCTCCAGGATTGACCACGGGAAGGTGATCAAGTGACCCTAAGAAGCGGAAGCCCCAAGGGGGATTTGAACCCCCGGCCTCTTGCTTTGTGTGCTTTTTGACCAACTTTTTCTCAAAAAGCCTACCATGCAAGCGCTCTGCCGCTGAGCTATTGGGGCGAAAATGTCAGATCATCTTGTAGACGCTGCTTCCCTCCTCCGCCGGCATGTTGAGCCTTATCTGCACTGAGTTGCCGGCGAACCCCCTCCTCACCTTTATGTTCTGCAGCTCCATGTCTAGTATCTTCTGCTCGAAGGCCTTGCCGTCCTTCTCGACCATTATGTGGTCGCCCACCGCAAGCTCCTCGGCGAGCTGCACGGCCGCGAGGCTCGATGCTGAGTCGAAGTCCTTGACCATGCCTATGAGTATCCTCTGCGCCATCGTTATCAATGCTATTTGCAGATAAAGGTATATATCGGTTGCCCTGCTCTATCCTATCTTCGCGACGCTGCCGAAGCTGGTGGTGGGCATCACAGCTACATAAGCCCTTACTCTGACCCATTGCCAAAATACATTATCGCCATATGATCTAGGGCCGAAATACCCAGATACGTAGGTGGAAGGCATGGAACTCAGGCTCTCAGTCGTTACATAACCTATCTGGTATGTCACCGGAACGTCCGCAGGACCTACCTGAAGCGTGCGGACATGCGTCAGCCCATCTGAAGATGGTGACCACGTAGCCTTGTTCGAGTATGAGCCTGAGATGTAAGTATAAAAGTTGTCTGTCGCTCCTGTCGGGGATATCTGCAGGAGGTAGGCATTGGCGTTGGCTGCTGCTGATTGTATGTTGAAGTAGAATCCTTGGTATCCGGTGGACGGGGAATTCCCGTAATAATCTATGGTGTATGGCACATTAAGGTATGCGAGTGCAGTCATGTAGTTGTAGTTCCCGGCCTGGGGCGCGTTGTAAGTGAGGCCATTGCTCACTGTTGCCGTTGCTCCGTTGAGGCTCCATATGTTGGTGTTGAGGGATTGCCCATTAAAGTTGTCATAGAAATTGAATACATTCTGCCCGTTGTCATACTGGGCATAGCTCTGACTTAGCTGCGGCGCCTCGCCCGCGAATATGCCGTCATACTCTATAGAAGTTGGGAGGAAGTAAATGTTTACTAGGGTGTTCGTGTTTGCCGGAATCCCTTGCGGAATCTTTATCCAGAATATTGCGTTGGAGGTGGCCGAGCTCGTGCAGTTGGATTCGCACCAGCTGTTCAGCTCCTTCGCCCCGGAGTAGAACCTTATGTTGCCCAGGTCGCTCCTCTCATATGTGCCATACGTTGAGGGCGTGAACTTTATCATTATCTGCCCCTGCGGGGGCACTCCGCTTGACTGGCTGTTTATGACGTTGACCGGAAGCTGCCACACCCCGCTGAGCGGGAAGAAGAACGACTGCGCCCTAACGTTGCCCCCGTAGGTGTATGTAGCTGATGTCTGGCACTGCGCGGTTGTGAGGTTGCTCGATCCGTTGGCGCAATAGTTAGCCGCAATCTTGAACGACCCTGAATAGATGTTGCCCAGCTTGGGCTTGAACGTGAAGTTGGCGGTGCAGTACACGACCTGCCCTGCAACCGCGACATTTGGCGCGCACACTCCCGTATAGCTGGGCGCGAAGTTTATGTATCCGCTGAACCCGCTTATGTTCACTATGCCCGGCTGTGTGTCTATCGCAGTGATGAGCAGCGCCGATCCGTGTACTGTGTTAGTGTATATCGCGTCGGTGCAGCTGAACCCGCTCAAGAAGCTGCACTGCGTTGGCAGCACGGTCTGGGGTATGCTGGAGAAGATGAAGAGCAGCGCAAGCGCTATTGCTATTATCAGGAACACGAAACCGTAGCCCGACATGAACTCTATCGCGCTCTGGGCCCTGGGCATACACATAATAAAAAAACAAGGTATAAGTAATAGTATTATCAGATGAGTGCTCGTATGGAGAAGATAGACTACAAAAGCGTCGTCAAGAACATGGGCTACTCCAAGAGGCTGAGCCAGAACTTCCTGCTCAACGAGGAGATAGCGAAGAGCGAGGCCCAGTATGGCAGAGAGAGGGATGTCCTCGAGATAGGCCCGGGCCTGGGCGTCCTCACAGCCAGGCTGCTCAAGGTTGCGAAGAGCGTCACTGCAGTTGAGAAGGACGCCAGGATGTGCGAGTTCCTTGACTCTAACATCCGCTCCAAGAAGCTCAAGCTGATAAACTCGGATTTCCTCGAGGTCGAGAAGGCAGCTCTGGGCCATATCGACATCATGATATCCAACATACCCTACAGCATATCGAGCAAGGTGGTTATGTGGCTCTCCGAGAACGATATCCCCGCGGTGCTATGCATGCAGAAGGAGTTCGTCGACCGCATGCTCGCGCCCCCCGGCACCAGGGAGTACTCCCGCCTCAGCGTCATATCCTCCCTGCAGTTCAGGCTCACCAAGATGTTCGACGTTCCGCCTAGCAACTTCTACCCAGAACCTGATGTCATATCCACAGTGGTGTACATCAAGCCGATCGGCGGCGGGATAAAGGACGGGGTGAGGAACGTAATCGGCGCAATAATGTCGCACAAGAAGAAGCGGGTGAGGAACGCGCTTGTCGACTGCTCGAAGCAGATAGGGATACCAAAGGAGATTGCCATCAAGGCGGCGGATTCATTCGGCAACCCCGAGCTCAGGCCGTTCCAGATGCAGCCGGCCATGATACTCGACCTGGCGGAGACTCTCTACCTTGCTCAGAACCCATAAGTGGGCTCCTGCACCTCCTCGAGTATCAGTGCCCCCTTGACCCTCCTCTTGAACTCCTTGATTATCCTCTCCGAACCCTCCTTCCCTGCAAGGTTCTTGAAGTGCATCGGCACTGTGTGGCTCGCGCCTATGGCCTCCGCAGCCTTTATCCCATCTTCTAGGTCCATTGTGTATGTCCCGCCGACCGGGATGAGCGCCACGTCTACGCCCTTGCCCTTCAGCTCGCGCATCTCCGGTATCAGGTCCGTGTCGCCTGCGTGGTAGATCTTCACGCCCTCCACCTTGATTATGTATCCAACCCAGTCGTTCGACCTCGGATGGAACTGCTGCTTCTTCGGGTCAGTGTTGTAGGCGGGCACGGCCTCTATCTCTATGCCCTCTATCGTCTCCTTGAACCCCGGCCTTGCTATAGTGACGTTCTTGTACTCCTTCTGGTCGACCGCGCCTGGCGCCGATATTATCCTCGTGCCGGGCTTGAGCACCTTGCCCATGTCCTTCTTGCTGTAGTGGTCGAAGTGGCCGTGGGTTACCAGCAGTATGTCCGCCTTCTCTGTTATGCTGCCCGCTACCCTGAACGGGTCTATGAATATGGTCTTGCCCTGGCCCTTTATGTAGAAGCTGCCGTGGCCCACCCAGAAAAGCATCTTCCCTATCTCCATACCATTCCGCCTGTATCTCAGTGCGTCAGAAAATGTATTAAGCTATACTCACAACTATCCTAGTGTTTGGGTTTCGCTTCGGTGGATCTATTGGCAGGAGATAAGGCATACTACGCGTTCCCGTTCGCGCTTCTCGCCGTTGCGCTGATGCTAATGGTTCCGAACGTATCTCACGCAGCCAACGCCACCAACGCGACCACGCTGCAGTTCCAGAGCACAGGCACCGGACCTTGCGTCATACCAAAAGCGGCCAAGGGCGACACGTGCAGCTACTCCTCGATAATCGGGCTGCAGGTGGCGGGCCATACGGTCTCCTGTGGCTACGTCCAGGAGTGTCCCGGGACCTGCGGCACCGGGGGCCCAACTGACAGCGCCACAGCGAGCTCTGCCGTGGGCACGGGCAGCATACAGGGCGGCGGCAGCTATTCGTCGGGGGAGATAAACTACTGCAACGGCGGCTACGACAACTACTACTCCATAACGCTCCCAAGCGGCAGCAGCGCGAGGTACGAGTGCCAGGACGGGCCGCAGCAGGCGACAAGCGGCACCGGTAGCTCCGCATATTCAAACTACTACGACGCGGGCAGCTGCGACATCGTTGACTACAACACGACAACCACTAACTATCCCTACGCGCTCAACGGGATAATAACATCGGGAGGCAGTTCGCCTGTCACTGCCACGCCGGCGATAAGCAACGTGCTCAACGACAACACAGCCAACGCCCTCTGGCTGTTGAGCTGTCCGCAGAGCCCCGGCACCTCGACCGCAGAGTACTTCGACTCCAACCCGGCGTCGTACATAGGCGGCGACACATGCCAGACCTACGACGTGCCCCTCACATCGGGAGCCAAGGTCACCACCATGATAACTTGGAACGCCTTCGCGCCGCTGAGCGGCAACATAGTCAACCTCACATTCACCAACCTCGCTGCAGGCAGTATAAGCGACATAGCCTACTCGGGAGCAACCAACTCCATAGGCTCGCCCACGTTCCAGATATCCAACGGGTACAACACCAACTCGTACATATTCCAGCAGGTGCCATCGGGCCCGCAGAAGGGCGTGTGGTCCTGGCAGGCCTCAAGGGCAAACGTGGTTGGCTTCAGTCCCGCGCTCCTCTCCCAGTGGCAGGGCTACTCATCGCTGTCCTATACCGGCGGGAACCAGTTCTCATACATACAGCCGCTCACTGAGACCGTTGACGGCACCACATACCAGTGGACCTGCCAGGACACCTACTCCTTCAGCTTCGGGTCGCCCTCTGGCGGCGGGACATACACCATAGATTCGATACAGAACGCTAACATCCCGCTTCCGGACGGCGAGCAGGCGAGCGTGGTTCCGTACATGCTCTATAACATAACCCTGCCCTCGCTTGCCAGCGACGTCAACTACAATCCCTCCAACGCGGTGATGGCGCTATCGCTCGACACATACAGCCCGCACAATCTGGGCACGCCGAGCCAGTCCCTCGACCCGTTCCCGTTCTACTCCGACTCGGGATTCTTCGGCGGGCAGTCGGGCGCGTCGGGCAGCTATCTCGGCGTGTTCAGCCCCGACCTCATGTCGGTCGCCGCCCCGCAGACAAAGGCGCTTGGAAATCCATCACCTACAATACTCAGCGCCCTAACCACCGGCGCTGCAAGCGCACTAGGCTTCGACCCCAAGCTCGCGACGATCGGCGTGTATGCGGACGGCGAGCTGCCCAACCCCACATACATATCGGCCTCGCCCAACGACTTCGTATACGTGCTCAACTACACATCCACGTGCAGCTTCCTCTGCTTCAGCTCGGCCACCAGCTCCAACCTCTACGTGATGCGCTTCGTGCCCAAGGGCGACTACAACCTCTCCAACTACCAGCCCGGCAGCGTGCCCTTCACCTTCAGCGGCGACGACCCCAGCGCACTGACGACCTGGTCCAAGGAGTGGGGCAGCTACTGGGCAAACTCGCTGCTCCAGCAGGGGCAGGACCTCTACATCACCAACGTATACCCTGTATCGTCGACATCATCGGCCTTCTGGGGCGCCTACTCCACATCCACAGGTCTCGGATCCTCGTCCTCTTCGTCAAGCAGCTCCTCTTCCGGCGGCCCCTCGATCAGCGTGACGCCAAGGTCAACCGTAGGCGCCTCCGCTGGGCAGCAGGTACAGTTCCAGATATCGATAATCGACAGCAATCCTGTCCCCTACTACGTCACGATCACGGATTCGCAGGGCAACTTCGCATCAGTGCCGATACAAAGCGGAAACACAGGTGTGTACACATACACGGTCCCGGCCGGCGCCAGCGGCTCCGACGCCCTCACCTTCAAGCTGGGCGACACCAAGGGCGGCGCGGCCTCCACAACAGCATCAATAGACGTGGGCCCATCGACCATAATACCAACGGCGATCGCATCGGACTACAACAACGACCTCTTCATAATGGGCGCGAACGAGGTGACGGGGAGCAACACGTTCGAGGTCGGGGTGATCTGGGGCAACGGGGTTATACAGCCCCCTGTAACGGTCAACACGCCGATCAACTTCATAGCATCAGATGAGCTGGCGGCATCGCCAGGGGGACAGTATCTCTACATAGCGAACGCAACCACCATAACCCCGGGCAGCAACGGCGTGATCAACATATACCAGACATCCAACTTCAATGCGATAGGCAACATCCCGCTCGCATTCTCCACTGCGGACTACTCGATGAACGTTGTGGCGTACCTTGCCGCCGGCGGCCCCTACTCCGATCCCGCAGTGGCGGCCGCGTACCAGGGCTCGGGCGAGGTGCTGGACCAGCCCTCGAACCACCACCCGATAGCGATAACCGATTCCGGCGGAATAATATACGTGCTCGACAACTGGACCATCGATGTCGGGGGCATGCACTCCTCCGAGCTGCTGCTCAGGGCGTTCAGCTACAACGGCGTAGAGCTTCCCGTGGGCTACAGCACGATCAACACCATAGTCCAGGGGGCGCAGTACATACAATCCCCTAACATCGCAGGGGGGCAGATGCCTCCCTACGGCTGGCCGCTCTCCGTGAACATATCTGTCGGCAGCGGATCCCCTGTGTCCTACTGCGCTGCGGACTGCACGTTCAGCCCAACCTCCGCATCCTTGGCATCGTCCCAGTATCCCCCGATCGGGCCGATGATAAAGGCAACTGGCGTGGTGGGCCCGACTGCCAACGACCTCGGGTTCACATCCGACTTCAACGGCACCTCCTACCTGGTGGCGCACGTCTACCAGGCCCAGCAGACAAACGCCCTGTCGGGGATATACAACTTCCTCTTCGGCTCCTCGCCCACGCCTGTCTACTCCGAGCTGGTGGTGTTCAGGCCCACTCTTACCAATTACACCAGGCAGTCGCTGGCCGCCGACTCGCCCTACGTATGCTATACTGACAAGGACTTCGGCAGCGCATCCCCGTGCGTCTATGACAGCTCAGCTGCGCCCACGCTGACGGGCATGTATCCCCCTGTGATGGGCGTGCCGAGCTCGTTCTACTACCTGGAATCCAAGGGATCGCCGCAGCAGTACCTCTCGCTGCAGAACGTGGCCTCGTCGCTGCTGCCGACGGGACTGAACTGCCAGGCAACCTCTGGCGGGCTCGAGGAGTGCCAGCAGGCCGCCTCGGCAGCGGCCAGCATCAACTCGCAGCAGATAGCAACCGCGCTCTCCGGCTCCGAGGCTGGCGCGGCCACAGCAGTATCAACGCAGCCCAACACCTACGTCAACAGCATAATCTCAGGATACGTGCTAATACCGTATAAGATAACCTACGACCTCGGGGAGGGCGCAAGCAACCCGAAGGCCGCCCTTGTCGCGGGCACGGAGCCGCCATATGGGTCACCCTCGCCTGCAGACTATGAGCAGGTATGCCCGAGGAGGGGCGGCGGTCCGTGCACAGAGGTGCCCATATGCGCATCGCCATCCTCGCCGCTAAACGCCCCTGCCACGGGCCACATAGTGCAGTACGCCTACGGTAGGGTTAACCTGCCCAGCAGCGACTCGCTAAACAACACGATAGAGGGCGGCGGAACCTACGTGCAGTTCCAGCCCGCCAACAACTACTACATAGCGAACGTATCCGACGCGGGCATGATAACGCTGCCCAGGACTGACATGAACATATTCACAAACAGGCTCTTCGGCGAGGCCTACATAAACAGGACGATAAGCCCAGGCTCGCTGGACCCCAACGGATACACCAGCCCGATGGTGATCAACGCGGTGAGGCAGAACGGCTACCAGGAGAACTACTTTATACAGTCGGCGAAGAGCGGCGCCACCTATCCCGGCTACAGCCTGCAGCAGTCGCAGCCAGCTGACCCGACAGAGCTGCAGATACTCGGGGCAAGCTGCGGATCGTCGTGCCCAAGCACATACTACTACTCCACAGACCCGTCCGCTATATACCAAGGCTCTTCGTCCCTGCTCTTTGCCCCGCTATCGCAGGTTAATTACCTCCAGCTGTTCGACATATTCCAGAGGGCATCCAACCTCTACTACCTCGGCTTCGCAACTCCAGAGAACTCCTTCCTGGGCTACAACAGGCTGATATACACGCTTGTGGACAGGTTCAACAACGTGGTCTTCATGCCGCTCAGCGTGGACTTCGCGAACCAGGGGCAGATAACTCTGACGCCTACGGTTACTGTCAACGCGCTCAACGCCAACGAGACAAAGATAGACATAACCGGACTGGCCACCTACACCAACTCCGTTGGCACCTTCCCGCTACCCGCAGGCAGCGACGTCTACCTCTACTACGACACCAACCTGAACTACTTCAGCAGCACGCTCTTCCCCAATCCGCTCTCCGGCTCGGCATCCGACCCCTACTACCAGTACGCGCTGCAGTGCGCGTTCTCCTCGACCGGCGGCAGCTGCCCGCTAGCTAATCCACTCTCAACCATCACGCAGGGGACCTCAGCAGCAACTCTCGCGGATTTCGTGAGCTTCAAGACCAACTACGGCGCAACGCCCAACGAGTGCGCGCCGGAGCCGCAGAGCCTGCTCACGGTCCCTGCTGCAAACCAGTGCAACATCTACGGCGCTGGCGGCCTGCCCTCTTCCGTATTTGATCCAAACATCAACGGCTACCAGTACTGCGACCCCACCTCGCCCAACGGCGACGGCGTGCTCACATCGCAGATGGGGCTGATGTCAATAGTGCAGACAGACGCAAACGGGGGCTTCAGCTACACATTCAACGTCTGCGGGACGGGCTCGCACCAGGTGGTCGCGAGCTACTACGGATCGCCTGGGCCCGAGCCATTCTACGTGACGCAGACGCCGCTCACGCAGTCAGCAGGCCAGTACGAGTTCTTCTCAGCGGGGAACACCAACGGCGCGACCGCGCAGAAGACGCTGGAGTACGGCTACACGTTCTCGCCAAACGTTATAGCCTCCGATGTGCAGGTTGGCAGCTACGCATTGGGATTCGGATCTGTTGGGCTGCTCTCCCTGGTCGCGATGGTGGCTCTCATCTTCGCCGCGCTCGCCGTAAGGGGCAGGATTCCACAGAAGAGAAAGAGGAAAACAGCGAAGAGGTCGGCCAGAAAGAAGCGGTGATCTGGTGCTCGACAACAAATCATTGGAGTGGACGAGGTCGCTGATAAAGGGCTACTATCAGAAGGCGACGGGCATAGCGCCCACCAATGTGGAGAAGAGGGAGTTCGGATTCGGCGACTTCGACAAGAAGATCGCCTACAGGCACGCGGCGTTCAGGTCGGCGAAGGAACTCTTGGACTACCTCGTGAAGAACGTGCCGCCGTTCGTATCGTACTCATCAGCATATTACCAGAGGCCCGACGGAAGGCCTATGGAGACAAAGGGCATCATGGGCGCGGAGCTGGTATTCGACCTCGACGCAGACGACCTCAAGCTGGACTGCAAGCTGGAGCACGGCGGCAAGTGGGTCTGCAGCAACTGCCTCGACTCTGTGAAGGAGGAGACCGTCAGGCTGATAGAGGACTTCCTCATCCCCGACTTCGGCTTCAAGGAATCGGACATGGGGATAAACTTCAGCGGCAACAGGGGATACCACGTCCACGTCTACGGCAAGGAGGTGTTCGGACTAAGCGGCGACGCGAGGAAGAACATGAGCGACTACATAGCAGGCAACAACATAGAGCTCACCACATTCTTCCCAACCCTGGGCATGAAAGGGAAGAGGCTCGAGGGGCCCAAGCCGACGGACTACGGATGGGGAGGCAAGCTTGCCAACGGCGTGATAAAGGCGATAAACTCGGGCACCAGCTCGCTGCAGGAGCTCGGCATAGAGAAGACCGAGGCGAACCTGCTCATTAGGAAGAGGGCGGAGGTCATACTAGGGATAACGACAGGGAACTGGGACAAGGTAAACATACCGAAGAAGGGAGAGTTCTGGGGCAACGTGCTCAAGGGCATATCGATAGGCCAGAGCGAGTCGATAGACAAGAATGTGACCAACGACCTCTATCACCTCATCAGGATGCCCAACACCCTGCACGGCGACACAGGACTCATAGCCAAGACCATAGGATCGATCAAGGAGCTCAAGGCGTTCGACCCGATGAGGGAGGCGATCGCGTTCAAGACCGGCAGCCTGAGGGTAAAGATAGAGAGGGCCCCAAAGTTCGCGATGGGCGGCAAGGAGTACGGACCCTACGATAACACGTCAGAGGAGCTGCCCACTTATGTCGCCGCTTACCTGGTCCTGAAGAGGCTGGCCAGCGTTGTCTGATAGCCTTTTAAATATGCGCATTCAATTAATCCTGACTGGTGCTAAGATGGCAAAGGGATCATCCAAGAGGTCGACCGGGACTCCGCACAAGCACGTGGTGCTAAAGCCCACGTACAGGGTGGAGAACATGGTAGCCAAGGCTGAGCTCAACATAGACCTCGACCTCTACGGGCTGGCTAAGCTCTCGCACGACATAGACTACGAGCCCGAGCAGTTCCCCGGTGCGATATTCAAGGTGCACAACCCTAAGGCCGCACTCCTGCTTTTCAAGAACGGGAAGATCATCTGCACAGGCGCAAGGACCTCCAACGACATAAAGAAGGCGGTGGGGTACGCGGTGGACTTGGTGAACAGGTATATCGCCGTCAAGTCCAAGTAGCAACTAATTTATCGGAGGTTACCGAGCGGACAGGAAGGTATTTAAACCTTAGTGTGAAATACGTTATTCACTAAACATGTAGGAAAAAGCTCACGCGTATCCTATAAACCCTATTCTCATCCACCCAGGCGTATGCATCTGCATACGCCTATTTTGCTTCTCTCTTAAAGACTCCCCTCAGGGGATTAAAAACAAACCTCAGCTTCTGCTATGCAGCTATCAGGCCTTCTGTGCGAAGACGAGATACGCGGTGTGCCAGACCCCCTTGGTTGACGGCCTCACTCCCTCCTTCCTCACGAAGATGTCCCTCACTATGGTCTCGCATACGAAGATGTTGGCGAACTTGTACCTCTCCAGCTTGGCAACGAAGGCCTTCACCTGCTCCATGTGCGGAAGGTAACCGAATATGTAACCCTCAATCTTCAGCGCCTTGTGCGCGTTCTTCACTGCCAGGTGGGAGTTGGGCATGTCCAGGGCTACGAGGTCGACGTTCCTCTCCTCTATCTTCTTTGTGACGTCACCGTGCTTCAGAACTAGGTTGTCAAGGTTCTCGTTCACTCTGTTCCTCTCCGCTATCTTGCTGAACTCGTCCCTGGTGTCGTAGCTGTATACCTCCTTCGCCACTCTTGCCAGCGACACTGCGAGCCATCCGCTTCCCGTGCCAGCATCAACGCAGACGCTGTTCCTGCTGACTCCTGTGTAAGTGAGCACCATGCCTATGTCCTTGGGCAGCATCACCTGCGGCCCCCTCTTCAGTTTCCTGTACGATTGCGGTATGAACATCAGATCATCTTCTTCTTTGCAGCCGGCTTCTTCGGCTTTGCTGCAACCTTCTTCTTTGCTACTACCTTGGCTGACTTGGGCTTGGCCTGCTGCTCAGCGGATGCCACTGTCTGTTGCTGCTGCACCACCGGCTTCTGCTCTTGGATTACCACCTGGCTTGGCCCCTCGTCCTTGATTCCCCATTCCTTCTTCGTTATGCACTTCGGGTCAAGGTCCATCTCGAAGGGCCTCTTTCCCCTCCTCACCACCTTTATTATTGGCGTGTGGCAGTGCTCGCAGACCTTCCCTGTGGAGACTATCTTGGCGTTCTGCGGGACTGAGTATGTAACCGTGCACTTCGGATAGTTGGCGCATGCTGCGAAGAACTTGCCAACCCTCGACCTCCTTATCACAAGGTCTCCGCCGTCGACAGGGCAGGGCCCCAGCGTCTCGCTTGCCTGCAGCCCCTTCCTCATCGCCTCAGCGATCCTGATCTTGTTCTGGTCAAATGCCTTGAGCGCCTCTACTAACATCTTCTTGCCCTCGTCCACGACCTCCTCCTCAGTCTTCTTCCCCTTCACTATCTCCTCCATGTCCTCCTCGAGGGTCTTGGTGGTCTCCTCGTTGACTATCATGTTCGCGTTCTCGTTGAGCGCCTCGTACACGCTCATCCCGAACTCGGTGACGTTTATGCTCACCCCCTCAATGTAGTTCCTCCTGAAGAGTGTGTCTATTATCGCCGCCCTCGTCGCCTTTGTGCCGAGGTTCTTCTTCTCCAGATCGGCGATGAGCTGCGCCTTGGAGTACCTCTTGGGCGGCTGTGTCATCATCTCGTTCATGTCGACTGACGAGACGTTCACCCTCTGCCCCTTCTTGAACTGGGGAAGGGTCTTCTCGCTCAGCGTGGTGTAAGGATAGTAGTCGAGCCATCCCTTGTCAAGTATTATCGAGCCGTTGGTGGAGTAGCTCTCCTCTCCCATCGACACTGTTATCTTGGTCCTCGCCACCTTCGCGACAGGAGCGAAGCACGCAAGGAACCTCCTCGCTATCAGATCGTATAGTTTCCTCTCCTGCTCCTCAAGTCCGCTAGGCTCTATTCCTGTCGGGTATATTGCGGGGTGCGCCTCATCCGTCTTGGCGCCCTCTGCAGGCTGGTACCTCTTCTCCTTCATCAGCCTCTTTGCGTGGTCCGAATAGGCGGGGATCTTGGCGAGGTCCGCTATTATTCTCGACAGGCCGAGCGCGGGAGGCAGCTTCTGCGACGATGTTCTTGGGTACGATATGAAAGACCGCTCATAGAGCGACTGCGCTATCGCGAGAGTAGCCGATGGGTCGAACCTGAACGCCTTGCTCGCCTCGAGCTGCAGCGTGGTGAGGTCGAACGGCGGGAACGGCCTTATCATCTGCTCGGTGCTGTCTATCCCGGTCACCTGTGCGTTCCTCGACTCCTTCCTGCTTGCGTCAAATGCCTTCTGCGCCACCATGTTGTCCTTGATGTCGCCCCTGGTGTTGAGGAACTCTATCAGCTCCTGCCCTATCTTGGAGCTTAGCCTCCAGAACGGGGTAGGGACGAAGTTGCCTATCTCTATCTCCCTCTTCGCGAGTATGGCGAGCGTCGGCCCCTGCACCCTGCCTATGCTGAGCGCGTTGGTGAACCTGTTCGCCGAGATGGCGCTGGTGAGGGCCCTGCTGAGGTTTATGCCCCAGAGCCAGTCGAGCATGTGCCTAGCCTCTCCAGCCTTGAAGTTGCCCATGTCGAGCGGCATCAGGTGGGCGTAGGCCTCCTTGAGATCCGGCACCGTTGTGGTGGAGAACTTCATGCGCTTCGCATTCTTCTCGGCGTCCTTGCCCACGAACCTGATTATGTTTGTGCCTATGACAGTGCCTTCGGTGTCGTAGTCGCATGCGTTGATGAAGAGGTCCGCCTTCGGCGCCAGCTCCTCGAATACGTCCAGGTACTTCTTCGTGTAATCGGACTTCTTGTTCACCTTGTAAGATGCCTCCCAGCCAACGTTGAGCACCGGGTAGTTCCTCTCCTTGTCGGTCTGGTGTATCGTGAAGACATGACCAACGGCAGCAGCCACGTATATCGTCTGCTTCTGCCCCTTGATCTCGTAGTAGCTCACGCCCTCGGAAACCACCTTCCTCGTGTTGTCGTTGCCGAGCGCCATGGCTATCCTTAGCGCAACGCTAGGCTTCTCCGCTATTATCAGGACGTTCATGCAAGCAGCTACTTCTTTCTCTTCTTGATTGGCTTCTTCGCAGCTCTCTGCCTCTCAGGTATCCTTGTGTATCTCCCCGCGAGCGGCGGCTGCATATTCCTACCAGGCCTCTCGTGCCTGGAGATCAGCCAGCCGTTGAGGAAGCCGAAAACTATCGCAATTACAACGACAGAATAGAACAGCGCCGAGGCTCCGAAGTATATAAATAAGCCTATTGCCAATACTGCAAGTGCTATTGTGATGAAGGATGTTATCAATGGCAGTTCTAGCTTAGTCATCTGACCAGTGGTGTTTGTGAGTATATACTCTGTCATCTTTATAACACTTATTGCTGCGCTGCTCGTCTCTTTCTCGCAGATACTGTTCAAGCGTGGGCTGAGCGAGAAGCTCCACACCAGGCACGACATGCTGAGGCTGGCAAAGAACAAGAGGGTCATTGGAGGCATAGCCATCTATCTGGTCAGCTTCGTCATCTACCTCTACGCGCTCTCGGCCGCTGACCTCTCCTTCGTCTACCCTACCTTCGCAGCGTCGTTCATATTCATAGCCGTACTCTCTGCCCTCTTCCTCAAGGAGAAGTTCGGCATCATGAGGATACTCGGTGTTGTCCTGATATTCTTGGGGATAGCGATAGTGGCAGCTACAACATGATGTGATAATATGGGAAGCGACAAGAGGCTCGGCATCGGCATACTCGTTGTGTCCACGTTCCTTGGTGCAGTGGGCCAGTTCCTGTTCAAGTACGCCTTCGGCGTGCACTCCCTTTTCATCGAGCTGATAGCCGCAGGGTTCGTAGCTTATGTCATCGCGACCGTGATGTACTTCTACGTGCTTAGCAGGATGCACCTGAGCTGGGCGTACAGCATAGGCGGCCTCAGTTACATCTTCACAACCATATTTGCTGCCACTCTGCTGTCTGAGAGCGTGCCGCTGCTCCGCTGGGTTGGTGTATTCGTGATAGCAGTGGGAGTGCTGCTGATAGGGCTGAGTTAAGACTTTATCTCCAGCTTCCTTACCTCGAGCTTGTTGAGGTCCGTTATGTGGCCCAGCTTGCCAGCCATCTCTGCCTGGAGCTTGCCGTCTATTATAGCGCTTATCATCGTAGGGGCGTCGTTCTCCTTCGCGTACGCCTCCACCAGCTGGTTCATCTCCTTCCTCACACCTAGTATCTTGGTGTGGGCGGTCCTCCTCCTTGTGACTGCAATTAGCTTGACAACCATCTTGACCCCGTCCTTGGTAGTTACCGGCACAACAGAGGTAGCTATGCTCCTGTACCTCCTGACCAGCGACCTTGTGTAGCTGTAAAGCTGCTCTATGCCCACGAGCCTAGTCCTTGCGGATGTGCCCTGCACCTGCTCAACCTTGAGCACAACGTTGGTGTACGCGTGGGAAGGGTTCTTGGTGAGCGCGTCAAGGCTGATCACTATGTTCCTCCCAGTCGCCGCCTTCTCGTCGTTCGCCGGCATCTCGCCTATAACACCCTCGTTGAATGCCTTCGGCGCGTAGACCGAGAACCACTTCTTGAGCTTCCACTTGTCGACCTTTTTCTGCAGCGCCATTCTATCATTCCAATAAATTCAATTAAGAGGATCCCTTTATCAGCAGCTCAGCCTGCTTGGGGTCGTACCTCCAGTCTCCCGGGAGCGTTCCCTTCCTCATGTAGTACTTCGCGAGCCTCCATATCTTCGCCTCGGTCCTGCTGAGCCTCAGCTTGTTGCTCGCGTCCTGCTTGTTCTTGTCCATGTGGTGCCTCATGTTGACCGCCTTCTTCATAAGGTCAAGCATGTCGTAGGGCATCGGGCTGGAGAGCTTCTTCTCCTTGAGTATCATCACCAGCCTCTTCCCCATTATGTGCTTTATGTAGGGGACGTTGTGCTTCGTCTTGAGCGTCTGTCCTATCATCTGCGGCGTCATGCCCTGCTTGGCGTATTCGACTATGAAGCCCTCTATCTCCTCCTTGCCTGGCACGCCCTGCGGCAGCTGGGTCGTCTCCATCACCGGCTTCCTCGACTTGGAGTTGCCGTGCCCCTTTGAGTGCATCTTTGCCATTAACATCACATACTGCTTCTGCTAAATTCCAATTATACCGTTATCCCAACAGAATAAGCTCCTTTCGAGACGCTTACCTCCTT
>JAGWFU010000074.1 GCA_028867845.1 Microcaldota archaeon
TCCCTTAGATCCTTCTTGCCATAAAGGTCCAGGTATATCCCGTCTATGACCGCCTTTTCGGATTCTGCTACGAAAACGTAACTGCCCGCCTTGCTGTGCCGCTTATAGCCGAAAAACAGGCCCTCAGGAATCTTGTGGTATGTCACCCCGATCTTAGGATACCTGAATGAGTTCCTGCTCGTAACGCATTCTATCGTCTTTGGGACCTGTTGTATGGCTCTATTGAAAAGCAATGCTGAGTCCAGAGAGATATATGATGGCTCGACCAGCTGGGTGGCAATGACGAATTGGTCGTCGGTGAACGATATGGTCCCCTTCTTCACCTTAGTAGCAAGCTTATTTTTGACAAGCCTGGAGGAGTACACGGTGGAAACGGCCCTGGATTTCCCCGTGAGATTCGATAGCTGCTGGATGGAATATACTGCCCTGTTGGACGCTACGGCTCTGTCCCGTATCTCATACAATCGCAGCTCCTTAATACTATCACCACCAAATAACTATTTTGTTATATAGCAATGATAAGATATAAATAACTTGCGTGAAGGCCAACAGGGGAGTGGGCGGGCCACTGATGAGGTCGCCGGAAGTAGAAAGTAGGTAATAGTGAACCACCCCAAATTATTAAAGGGAGAACGGCAATAATCCTTAGGCCATAGGCGCGGCTATGTGCGGGATAAGATGTACGATTCTAGCGTTGACGAAAGATGGAACGCTTATTGGCGGGACAACAAGTCGAACAGATTTGACGGGAACGACAGGGAGAGGAAGGTATACTCGGTAGACACCCCTCCGCCGTTCACATCGGGCACGCTGCACATGGGCCACGTGATGAGCTACACCCTGATAGACTTCGTGGCGCGGTACAAGCGCATGAAGGGGTTCAACGTGCTCTACCCGCAGGGATGGGACACGCAGGGATTCCCGACCGAGAAGGCAGTTGAGAAGAAGTTTGGGAAAGGGCTCCCGAGGGAGGAGTTCTACAAGAGGTGCGCAGAGATGGCAACCGAGAACCTCGCCAAGATGAAGGAGCAGATGTTCAGGCTGGGCTTCTCATCAGATGAGAGGTTTGAGTACATCACTATGTCGCCCGAGTACAGGGCGAAGGTGCAGCTATCCTTGCTGATGATGCATGAGAAGAAGCTCGTCTACAGGGAGAGGTATCCGGTGGAGTGGTGCAGCTCCTGCGGTTCCGCCATAGCGAACGCAGAGACAGAGGACAAGAGCATGGAGTCAACGCTCGCGCACCTCAACTTCAGGATAAAGGGGGAGAAGGGAAAACACATAACGATAGCGACAACAAGGGCGGAGCTGCTTCATGCATGCGTAGCCCTTGCGGTCAACCCCAAGGACGAGAGGTACAAGGGGATCATAGGCAAGACAGCAGTGTCGCCGCTGTTCGAGAAGGAGGTGGAGATAATAGGCGACGACAGCGTCGAGAAGGAGTTCGGGACAGGGGCAGAGATGGTATGCACCTTCGGCGACAAGGAGGACAGGGCTATGTTCTACAGGCACAAGCTCAAGGTCATAGAGTCGCTGGACGAGAAAGGGATGCTGAAGAACGCGGGCGAGTTCACGGGACTAAAGATAGTCGATGCAAGGAAGGCGGTGCTCGAGGCTCTCGAGAAGAGCGGGGCGATGGTGAAGAAGGAGGCGATAACCCACAACGTAAAGGTGCACGACAGGTGCGGCACCGAGATAGAGCTGATAATGTCGACCCAGTGGTTCGTCAGGATAAAGGAGTACGTAAGCAAGATCAAGGAGCTGGGCGGCGAGATGGGGTGGACGCCTGAGTTCACCCACCAGTACCTCGACGACTGGGCCAACTTCATAGACTGGGACTGGATAATATCCAGGAACAGGGTGTTCGGCACGCCGCTGCCGTTCTGGTACTGCGAGAAGTGCGGCGAGGTCCACCTCCCGAAGAGGGAGGACCTTCCAGTCAACCCGGCGGTGGAAGTGCACAAGCATGAGAAGTGCGCAAAGTGCGGAGGCAAGCTGGTCGGTGAGACCGCAACTGCTGACGTCTGGATAGACTCGTCGATAACGCCGCTCGTGATCGCGGGATGGCCGGACAACAAGGCCCTCCTTGAGCGGGCATTCCCAGCGAGCCTGAGGCTCCAGGGAACAGAGATAATCAGGACATGGGCGTTCTACACCATTTTCAGGTCGTGGGCGCTGACTGGCAAGAGGGCATTCGACAACGTGCTGATACACGGTATGGTGCTCGGCACCGACGGCAAGCGCATGCACAAGAGCAAGGGCAACGGCATCTCGCCCGACGACCTCTTCCAGAGGTACCCTGTGGACGCGATAAGGCTCTGGGCAGCGCTCAGCGGCGCCATAGGCAAGGACAAGCCCTTCATATACAACGACATAGACTACGCGAAGAGCTTCATAACCAAGCTATTCAACTCTGCCGCCTTCGTGAGGACCGCTATGGGCGAGATAAAGGAGCCGAAGGTCGAGCCTTCAAAGGACATGGAGATATTCGATATATGGATACTCAACAGGCTAAACTCAGTGGTGAGGCAGGTAGAGGCGGGCTACGAGAGCTCCAACTTCTACGACGCCACTAACGCGATAATAAACTTCTACTGGCACGAGTTCTGCGATTACTATCTGGAGAACGTGAAGCACAGGGTTTACGCGGAGGAGGGCAAGATGGAGAAGAGCAAGCACGCAGCGGTCTTCGTGCTGGACCACGTGCTCTCCACAACGCTGAAGCTGCTGTTTCCCATCATCCCGCACGCAGCGGAGGAGGTCAATTCCATGTTCAGGGAGGGCAGCATGACCTCCCAGAGCTTCCCGACCCACGCTGAGAGGCCCAGGCCCCCCGACTACGTCATAAACGGCTTCGTCTACGCCAACGAGCTGGTTGACGTCGACTACGAGGACGCTGGTGCTTTCATCAACGGCATAATCTCAGAAGTTAGGAAGGCGAAGGCATCCAACCGGATAGCGCTCAACAAGGAGATACCATCAATTAATATAAAGGTTCCTGAAGAATATTATAAGGCGGTTCTGGTCTCGGCGGGCGAGATAAAGCAGATCTGCAAGGCCAAGGAGGTAAGCGTCTCGAAAGGAGC
>JAGWFU010000075.1 GCA_028867845.1 Microcaldota archaeon
GGGCGACAGCCTGGCTGTCAACGGCACCTGTCTCACCGTGAGGAAGCTGGCCAATGGCAACGCCGAGTTCGAGATGATAGGCGAGACGATGAAGAGGACCAGCCTCGGCTCGCTCAAGGCCGGTGGCAGGGTTAACGTGGAACGCAGCCTAAGGAGCGACGGCAGGATTGAGGGGCACTTCGTGCTTGGCCATGTCGATGGCGTTGGTCAGATAACCGGAATCAGGAAGATGAAGAACCAGGTCGACATCGCGATAAGGATTCCATCAGGTCTGGCAAGGTACGTTGTCGAGAAGGGCTCGATAACAGTGGAGGGGATAAGCCTCACAGTTGTTGGGATAAAGGGCAGCAGCCTCACGATCTCGCTGATTCCTCACACCATGGAGATTACCAACATGGCGTACAAGAGAATCGGCGACAAGGTCAACATAGAAGCGGACATACTTGCGAAGTATATCGCAAAGCAGAAGCGATGATGCATTGGCACCCACAAAAAGAAGGGCTGTGGTAATACTCAAGGGGAGAGTGGTCAAGGGTATGGGCAAGGCTGCGATGTTCCTGTCTATTCCCGCCTACAAAAGGAGATTCAAGAGCGCAATCGGCTATGTGCCTTATCCTGGTACCCTGAACGTTAAACTGTCACCTGTTAGCACCAAACAGGTCCCTCGACTAACCAAGGCTTATCACACCACGATAAAAAGTTTCGTCCTGAACGGCAGGGGATACGGCTCGGTAAGATGCTATGCCGCACAGGTCAACGGCAAGTCAGGGGCCTTCATAATAAGGCCTCAGAAAAGCAGGTATCCTAACTCTATAATCGAGATTGTTGCCAGGAAGCGGCTAAAAGGAAACAGCATAAAAGTAGGTTCTGCAGTAAGACTTCAACTGATCCTCTGAAATTCAGTCAGCGGCCTTTGCCTTCCTTCCCAAGGGCTTCTTCGGCGGCTTCAGATCTGGGAATATCTTCGACATGGTGAGCTGGTTCACCGAGGTGTCGTAGCCTACCCCTGTTATTATCTTGTTCAGCAGGTAAGCTTCCGCGACAGGCGCAAGCTTCGGGTCCTTGCACGCGGCTGCAACTGCACTCTTTGTTGCTGGCTGCGCCATCTTTGATACAGCCTGCGACAGGGAGTCGTAGCTCTTCCTCATCCCTGCCGTTATGCCCGTTGCTGCAGTGTCAAGAGAAGAAGTGTCTATTCCCAGATATGAGTAGGACTTCGCGCCAGCTGTGGCACTTATTCCCGCGAGGTGGTGGGCCACGGCCTCCGGCTTCGTGTCCGGCCTTATGCCCAGCCTCTTTATGGATATCCAGTTTCCGTACTTCGCAAGGAAGTCCACGTACTCCTCGGGCTCGTCCATGGTTACGCCTTGTTAACAACGTAGTATCCTGACGCCTTCTCCCTTGCTACCCTCTTTATCACTCCCTTCTGCGAGAGCGAGGTAAGGGCGTTGGTCACCAGCCCCTTTGGCCTGTTCGACTTCTTGGTTATGTCGTCAGCCGTCTTTATCACGCTGTCCTTCGTAGCGCCAAGCTCTTCCATTGCCTTTACAACTATCTGTTCTATCGGTGTGAGATCTGCCATTAATTCACCTTGAGCATACGCTTACTTCTTGACCTTTATGTCCTTCCTCTTGGGCCTGAGCGCTCCGTAGCCGCACTTCCTGCACTTCTCCGCGCCCTTCCTGTTCCTGGCCTTGCATCTCTTGCATATCATTATCTTAGCCAGTTCTGCGTCCGCGATCGGAAATTTTCCCAAGTTAAAGCACCATGTCCTCCTGAATAAACCCCAAATTAGGGTGTTGAGATTCGAAAGGAATCAAATAGAATAAGGTAAGAAAACTATTAATACCTTCTGAAAAGGGGCAGACAGCTCATCTGTCTGCCAGGTCGGAGACCTCTGGGCTCGCCGCGCTCTCCGTGGGCTTCTTCGTCATCCCTGTCGCGCTAACGAGAACAACGTCACCGATGTTCTTGATGTTCCTGAACAGCACGCTCTTCTGCTGGAGTATCTTCTTTATCTCCGCCTTGTCGCCGCTCTTCCACTCCTCCATAAGGATCCTGCTGACCTCTCCGCTCTCGAGGTCGACTATCGTGTCGCGCACCTCGCCGAGGTACTGCCCGGCGTCGCTGTATATGTCCATGTTGTATATCTCGGATATCTTCATTGAATCTACCGTGGTTGGTCACTCCTAATGTTCTGCCAATCTTTAAATACCTTGTCTTTTCCTGCGAGGAGGGAGTATTTGCGGAACTGCAAGCAAAAAGTGCGAGCACCGGGATTTGAACCCGGGTCACTGCCTTGGCAAGGCAGCGTCCTACCAGGCTAGACTATACTCGCATGTCCCCCAACGCAAGCTAGCCGCGCTATTGAGATTAAACAAAAATTAGTTGTGAAGTTATATAAATACTTGTCAAGCCGCCGATTAGTCACGTTATTATAATTTTCTTGCCAAGTCATCATGATACCATGGTGGTCTCGCCCGATGACGCAAAGCTGGTCAAGGACATACTCGTACAGGGAGAGCAGCTCATAGTCAGCGTTATGCAGAGGCGAGTGGGGCCAGGCGGCTCTGTCACCACTCCGACCACTGTGATGGCAACCGACAAGCGTGTCATAATAATAAACAGGGCGAGCCTCGGCATAAGGAAGGACTACGAGGCGATACCGTACAAGGACATAACCAGCGTCAGGCTGGAGCATGGCATAATATCATCGTCGGTCTTCATCCGAGTCGAGGGCTACGACCGTGACAAAGGCCTCCTCAAGAACGACAAGGAGGAGGGCGAGATAGACGGGCTGCGCAACAACGACGCCAAGGCGCTCTCTGACGAGATAAACAGGAGGATAGTGGACGATTCCTCTTCAGACGCCCCATCACCCGCCTCCGGTTCCTACGTCTACTGCAGCAAGTGCGGTACGAGGAACACCGCGGGCTCCAACTTCTGCTCCAAGTGCGGCCAGCCCCTCAAGGGATGATTGCCAATTGTCGTATGCCCCAACGGCTCATATAAATCTTTTTTACGAAGAGCTATCATACGGGTAAGGGTGGGCAGATGGCATCAGCGGAGGCCAA
>JAGWFU010000076.1 GCA_028867845.1 Microcaldota archaeon
CTTGGCAATTTCGGCCTGCGTCATGCCCTGATCCCTCTTTAGTATCTTGGACACTGACGCCCTGACCGCAGGTATAACAAGCATCATGGCCTCTTCGTTCGCAAGAGACATAGGATCAGTCTATTATCCCGAACGTGTACTTCAGTTTCTTCAGTATGCCCTTCGGCGCAGGCCCATCTGGCATCCTCTCCTCCCTCATCTTGGGCACAGGCATCGGCCTCTTCGCTGGCCTCTTTGCCACTGAGTCGCTCGGCATGAAGCTAGCCAGTACATTAGAACCTGCCTCCCTTACAGAGACCCGTGGCCTCTCGGGACGCGGCGCGTTCATCTCGATCTTTGAAGCTGCTGTGGTGCTGAGCCATCCGCTTATTATGTTGAGCGCATCGTTCCTGTTGAACGTAGCTGCATCGAATATCAAGAGATTGACCACTGCCTTTCGCGCGTACTTGGCCTCTGCGACATTCCTGACTACAGCAGCCCTTAGGTTCCCGGTCTTGTTTGCCTTAACGTTGGCCTCGATTGGATTCTCGGAGACCATGGCAGCTATGTCGAAGTCCCTGTTTATGTTCTCAGACACGTCCATGACAAGGTCCTCGTAGTCGGATGACTTGACCTCGCTCATTATCGCTACGTTATTGGTGTAGTTTAGGACGTTTGCGAGAGCGACCACGTGTTTTGCCGAGTCGCCTGTTACGTATACCTTCATCGGAATCCCTTTTTATTATCGGTTTTAAGGTTTAAAGCACTTCCCCTAGCCGTAAAACGCGCCGTTGTAAAGTGTGCCATAGGTCATGTTCTTGGAGCAGCTGCTGAGGTACCAGAGCGTATTGAAGTGCCCCATCTGCGTGTTTGGCGAGAATGCAGCCTCGGCCACGCCGTTCGGGGAGTCAAGGGCGTCTATCAGGGGCGTCTTGAAAGTTGATGCGGCGTAAAGCCCTGCAGAGCTCGCGCCTAGGGCCAGTGCAGGGTTGGTGTAGCTAACGAAAAGTCCGCAATCCTCGTCTATATCAAGATTTACGAAAGTGACGTTTAGCGTTGCATTGTCAGGGACCACCAGAGTAGGATAGACCAGCCCGTCTATCACCAACACGTCGCCTGCGCCCTGATACTTGGTGGTGTTAAAATAGGCGAGTGCGGCCGCTTCAGACACATCGATGTTCAGTACGACAACGCTGGCGTTCCTTGAGAGGAATGCTATCCGGTTGTTTTTGGGCGATATCGAGACGTATGGCGAGTTAGAGGCTGTTGCGGAGAGCGCTATGGCGTTTGATACGGTTATGTTGCCTATCGAGCCGCTGTAGACCAGTTGCTTTGCCTGCCACTGGACCCCGAACACTACTAAAAGCGCGATCACAATGGCTGCAACTATGGCGTATATGGCCATGCTCCTGTTGCTTTCGAGCACGTTGATGTCGAGCATCTGAACAGACTAAGAACACAGCATAAGTTATTAATCTTTCACAACAGACTATTACTGTAAAAGGTGTTCAGTTGAGAGGAAAGGAGACGGCAGTAGTATGCGACTCATGCGGCAGGAAGGTACCACGAAACAAGGGCATAGCATTTGAAAAGGCGATAAGCTTCAACACTGCTATGAAGACCACCAACGACGTGCGATTCTTTGAGAGGAGGAAGACCTATTATTGCATAAGCTGCGCGAAGCACAGAGGGATATTCGAGAAGCTCAAGAGACAGGCAATAGAGAGGGCGAAGAGGTCAATCTGATGCCTGTTGACCCCAATGATCTTTTGATATTCAAGGTCAGGGAGCAGCAGAAGAAGAAGCCGGTTGTCGAGGAAAAGGTGCCTGAGCCGAAGGCAGCTCCAGCGCCGAAGATCGAGGAGAGGCCAAAGCCGGTCATTGAGGTAAGGCCTGCGCCAGCGGTTCAGAAGCCGATCGAGGGCAAGCCTCAGAGGGGGCAGTTCGCATTTTTCTCTAAGAAGGAAGAGAGGCAGGTTGAGCAGAAGGTCGTCCAACCAAAGGCAGAGAGGGTAAGACCTGTTCCTGTGCAGAAACCTGTAGAGGTGCCGGAGTACAGGCCAAGACCTGTTTATGAAAGACCGGCCGAGCAGCCAAGGAGGGCCCAGGCTCAGGCATCGACGATGCGCGACATATATGCATCGGTGCAGAAGGAGGCGGAGCAGCAGCTGGAAGCTGCTATGGAGACGCAGGTCGGCGAGCTGACGGCAAAGGAGCTCCTGGGGAAGGCCAAGCGGGAGACGAGATCCGAGTCTGAGAGCATAGCCGCGGCGAAGAACCTCTTTTGCACGTGGCATCCTTGGAGGCCGGCGTATGCAGTGTGCAACTACTGCCACAGGCCATTCTGCTTCGAGGACACTACCGAGTACAACGGCGCGCTCTACTGCCTCGAAGACATAGACAAGGTGTCTGCCGGCATGGTTGAGAAGACAGGCCTCGAGTACAATAACATCAGCATAATAGCCAGCACGCTCATGTTCGCTACGTTCCTCGCATTCATGTACTTCGCCAATGCGCAGCTCGGGTACATAGTCGGGTACGCAAACAACGTCGGATTCATAAGATTCATAAGCGGTATAACGCCGAGCTACGCGCTTGCGCTCTTGGGCAGCATAACCACGTTCTTCACGCTCGTGGCTGCAATACTGATGCTGGCTCAGTCAAGGAAGGGCTATTACATAGGGCTTGGGACAGGTTTCGCGAATGTGGCGCTCTTCAGCTACCAGTACCTCAATACACGCACACTCTACCTGTTGGTTATCAGCGTGCTGGCTTTCGCGTCGCTTGTAACGTTAGCGTATTCAAGAAGCGCGTTCGAAGAAAGGGAGATACCGTACCTTGAGACAAAGCAGTACGGTGTAGAATGGCCGAATGCCGGACGATTCTGAATTAGTTAGAAGGAGTTACTGGCTTTATCTCTTCTATAGGTTGCCTTATTGCACAACCGTCACTGCCGCAATTGCATCCGCTTGCTGAAATTACGTTGTTCATCTAAATCACGATATGATCATAGCTCTGCAAGACTTATAAAACCTACTCTGCTGCATTTTTACAGCGTTACAAAATCAGTTGAGCTTTATCGT
>JAGWFU010000077.1 GCA_028867845.1 Microcaldota archaeon
CAACTATCAAAAAGCAAAAAGGAATATAGAAGATTCGCCATTCGCACAGAAGATAAGGATATTAAACAAAGTTGTAGGTTCAGAACCGATTTGGGTGCCAAAAGAATTTGTGGGGACAGGCCAATCCATATCCCATGACTTTGCTGAGAAAAAGAAGGGTTACGTAAAAGTAGGTCACGAAAAACTCGACGGAATACTAGACAGGAGCATATGCGGGAGAGTAGCGGTTAAAATTGATTGTGAAGGCGCGGAAGTAGGCATACTCAAAGACACGGATTTGAAGGGTGTTTACATAATGCAGATAGAATACCATGGGAAAGAATCGTGTTTGGAACTGACAAAAATACATAAGAAACAAGGATTCGATGTAAGAGTGTCAGAACCTCAGCAAATAAGCGGATTTTACTTCAAAGAAATAGGGTTCATATACGCAACAAGAAAATAAACCCGGCTGGTTTGTTGACAGAACTTGATTGTGAAAGCTATAAATAGATATTTGCCCATTTTCTGTCATGGAAAACTATAGCCTAGCGCGATGCAGGATTTGCAATTCAAAAGTCACAAGATTCCTTGACCTTGGGAAGACGCACCCGCCAGAGGAGTTCAGGAGGAAGAGCGAGTTAGGGAGGCCGATAAGGACCTTTCCTCTCGGGCTCTCCTACTGCCCGAAGTGCGGGCAGGTGCAGCTTAGCCACGAGATACCGCCGGACGTGATGTACAAGCAGCACTTCTTCTACGACTACTCGATCACGAAGACGGGAGACAAGCACTACACAGAGCTTGCGGAGCTGCTCAAGAAGAAGTACAAGCTGACCAACAGGGACCTGGTGGTTGACGTCGGCAGCAACACCGGGAAGCTGCTCATGATATTCAGGAAGATCGGCGTTAAGATACTGGGAGTCGACCCAGCCACAAGGCTAGTGAGGGTGGCGAGGAAGAACGGAGTCCCGACTATCGACAGCTACTTTGACTCCGCATGCGCAAAGAGGATAGTGAAGGCGCAGGGCCAGGCAAGGGTGATAACATGCAACAACGTCTTCGACCACGTCACCGACCTGCACGAATTCATGAGGGGAGTGAGGATACTGCTCAAGGAGGACGGCGTGTTCGTCGTAGAGGACCCATACTTCCTCACGTTCTTCAAGACGCTGGGCCACGTGGTCTACCACCAGCAGCTCGACTACATACTGGTCAAGGCGTTCGCAAAGCTGTTCGACGCGCACGGGATGGAACTGATAGACTGCGAGAGGATACCGTGGCACGGAGGCTCGATAAGGATGTACATAGCGTTCAAGGACGTCTACAAGGTTAACAGGCACGTGCAGGAGTTCATCAACGAGGAGAATAGGTTGGTGCTGAAGAACGAGCCAAAGGCCCTCAAGAGCTGGGGCGGCAAGATCCTCGCGCAGAGAGACGATATGGCCAGCCTGCTCAAGAAGCTGAAGAGGCAGGGCAAGAGCATCGGCGCTATAGGCGCCTCTGCAAAAGGCAACTGCCTGCTCTACTACAGCGGCATAGGCCCCAAGACCGTGGACTTCATAACGGAGAAATCAAACCTGAAGGTCGGACGTTACACTCCGCTTGGCATACCGATAGTAAAGGACGAGGTCCTCTTCAGAAAGCAGCCGGACTACGCGCTCCTGCTTGCATGGAACTTCAGCGACGAGCTGCTCGCAAAGCTGAGCCCCTACACGTCCAAGGGGGGCAAGATAATAGTCCCGATACCCAAGCTAAAGATCGTTGGATAAGATGGATTTCATAGAACTGGGCAGGACCGGGGAGAAGATACCTGCCTTGGGCATGGGGACCTGGCAGGTCGAGGCCAACCCGGAGGAGGGGATACAGGCACTCAGGCTCGGATTCGAGCAGGGTATGAAGCTGGTCGACACGGCAGAGCGCCACAACAATGAAGAGTTCGTAGGCAAGGCAATCGGCGACAGGAGGGACATCTTCGTGGCCACGAAGGTGTACCAGACCCATTTCAGCCATGACGACGTGATAAAGGCATGCGAGGGCAGCCTGAGCAGGCTGGGTGTCGATAAGATTGACTTATACCAGCTACACTGGCCCTATGACAAGCAGGGTCCTACACCGCCGCGCAAGGAGACTATGGGCGCGATGGAGGAGCTGGTGAGCCAGGGAAAGATAAGGCACATCGGCGTGAGCAATTTCTCGGTCAAGGACCTCGAATCAGCGATGTCCGTAATGAAGGAGAATAAGATAGTCTCCAACCAGGTAGAGTACAGCCTGATGGCAAGGGGGATAGAGGACGAATTGCTTGATTTCTGCAAGAAGGAAGGGATAACCGTAATCGCGTACAAGCCGCTGGGCAGAGGCAGCATATCGGGCGACAGATCATCCGCGCTCTACAAGCTGCTAGGGGATATTGGGAAGGGATACGGCAAGACCTCTGTGCAGGTTGCGCTGAACTGGGTTATATCGAGAGGAAACATATGTGCAATACCAAAGGCTGGAACCAGGGAGCACGTGCTGGAGAATGCGGGCGCAGCAGGATTCAAGCTGAGCGGTGGGGATCTGGAGCGACTTGACAGCTTCAGGGCACTGGCCAGATGACCTGATGCAGTACCACTGCGTTGGCTAAATCTTAGGGATAGAAAACTTCTCTCCGTTTCTGAAATCGTCGAGCTCTGCGAGCAGCTTCCTTGCTACCGTCTTGTTCTTAGGGTCGCCCATGGGGATCTCCCTTCCGTCCTTCATGAACTCCTCTATGGTGCCGTCCGTGCCGTTGACAGTCAGCTTGTAACCCTCCCTGTAGACGCACTTCCTGTGCTTCTCGTACTTGTCGTTTATGTAGTCCATCCGGGATACATAGCTGCTTGGCGTGTTCCTTGTGTTGCCGTACGCCTCCGAGAATACGGATTCGGAGTATAGCGAGCTGTCATCGCCACCCTCTATTACCTCGGTAACCAGCCGCTTTATGTTGACAAGGCTCTGGTGCCCCTTCCTCTTCTTGTACTTCTTGCCCTTCGGGTACTTTATGATG
>JAGWFU010000078.1 GCA_028867845.1 Microcaldota archaeon
CTCATCGGGCTTGAACGTGGCCTTCTTGGACTCGCCAAGATTCATGGAGTGCAGCTCCCTGTCGAGCCCCTTTATCACTCCCTTGCTGCCCAGCACCACGAGCACCGGCCCGTAGCTGTTCTCCTTCTCGTATATGCCGGCCTCCTTGGCCATGGCCTCGTCCGTCGTCGAGACGAGCCTGCTGTCCGCAGCGCTCCATGCGCTGTACTGCACCTCTAGGAAATCTCCGTCCTTGAAAGCCATCTAATTACCTGCGTAAATGCAAACGAAAGATAGGACTAGGCCTTTATGTTCAGGGCGTAGGTGCTGCTCACCTTCACGCCGAGCTTCTTGGCTATAGCTGACTTCTCGACGTTGAGTATTATAGCCTGGCCGCTCCACTTGTTTGTGAGGTCCTTGCCGCCGCACACCGGGCAGGTGTCCCCGTGGCTGATAAGCAATCTGCAAGCCTTGCATGCCTTCTCGTCCATTGTATCATCTATTTATCGTAACTATCTCCTGCTGCCGCCAGAGCCCTTCTCTCCCCTCCTCTTTGCCCTGTCGCCCTCGGCAACCCACTCGGGCTTGCCCAGTCCGTCCGGCTTCATGGTCAGCGCTATCTTTGAGTCCCTGACCGAATTCTTCATGCTCACGGTGGATATCTTCGCGTAGACAACGTCGCCCTTCTTGAGGCTCCTTCCGCTCCTCTTCGATGCGAACTGCTGCGTCTTCTTGTCGAAGGATAGGAAGTCGTTGGTTATCTGCGATACGTGCACGAGCCCGTCTATCGGGCCGATCCTCACGAACGCGCCGAACTCCGCTATCTCGGAGACCTCGCCTATCACTATCTCGTCCACGTAGGGCAGATAGGAGAGCATGTCGAACTGCACCTCGTGGTGTGTCGACGGGTCGCCCGGGTATATCATGCCGTCGCTTATCTCCCTGACGTTGTAGACCTTAACTATTACGCCTGAGTCCTTGTCAATCGTGCCGCTGTACTTCTTCTGCAGTATCTGCCCTGCCACCTCCTCTATGTCCTTGTTGAAGTCGTCAGGAGGCAGCTTGAACATGTCCTTGACAGTTTGGGTGTAGTACATCGATTTCGCCTATCTATTATTTGTTTGATTCTGCAAGGTTGAAACGGCTGAGAAACCCGTTCTTGGACATCTTGAACACCGATGCATGGAGGTTCATGAGCTTTCTCGCAAGCTCGGTGTCATTCGTTACGACCACCGAACCCTCGAACCTCGCCGCTCGGGCAAGAATCCACGAATCGGCATAGCCGGTTACGCCCTCTACGTCGATTTTTTTAAGGGTTATCTCGGCGAGAGCGGCCTTTGCAGCGGCTCCCTTCTTTCCCTTGTTAAGAGATAATTTGTTCAACTCACTTATTATACCTTTCGAAACCAGGGGCTTGAGGCCGGGAAACTTGGTCTTTACCGCCTCCAGGGCGCTCTTCCTGTAGGACATCCCGAACAGGATCGAGCTGGTGTCCACCATGATGTAATCCACTTATGCACCGCCTTTCATCCTGGCCCTGATGTAGTCGTAGAGCACCACGGCGTTGTTGTGCTCCGTGTCGCTGGCCGAATATACTAGGGTGACGGGGTCCGTGGTGGCCATTATCTCGAGCAGTTTCTCCACGCCCTTGTTCTCGTCGAGCTCCTTCTCGTACTTCTTCCTGAAGGACTCCCACTTCTTGGGGTCGTGGGCGAACCACTTCCTCAGCTCGTCGCTGGGGGCTATCTCCTTGAGCCACAGCTCCACGTTGGGCGAGTTCTTCCTCACCCCTCGGGGCCAGAGCCTGTCGACGAGAACCCTCTTCCCGTCGGTGACGTCGTATTTCTCGTAGACCCTCTTGAGCTTCAGCACCAGACCACTTGTTACGATATTCCCCAAAAATCTATTTAACCCTTCTGTTTCGCGCCCGATTACAGTCGTGCCGTTAATCCCTGAAATTACAATAAGGTATTTAAAACAATCTATACAATATAGGTATGGCGACAACCACAATATGGTGAAAACATGGGCATTTTTGATAAGCTCGGCAAGGGCCTGGGAATGTCATCGAAAGAGATCGATGTAGAAGAGTACATGAATGCGGCGGAGATGGAGAACGTAGACGTTATGCACGAACCTGCTGACCACTACATAAAGCCGGTAGCGCTCATGCAGCAGGCCGACATAGACCTGATAAAGAAGGAGCTGAACGACGGCAACATAATACTCATGAACATCGGCGAGATGGCCAAGAGGCCCAACACCCTGAAGGGGATAGTGGACGACCTCAAGGACTACACCGACAAGATTGACGGCGACATAGCGAGGATAAGCGAGGACAAGATCCTGCTCACGCCGGTCAAGATAAAGATAATAAAGACGAAGAAGCCGCCGCAGAGGTAAAGGCTTCTCGTTTCCCTTTTTCTTATTTTTTAGTTTACTGTTTTACTTTGTTTTCTGTTTAGCGCCTGCGCTTGGGGCGAGGGCTATTGACAATGCATTGAGTTCCTTCTTGGTGGGACTTGACCTGTGCATTATGTGGCCGAAAGCCATAGAGACTGACTTCTTGTCGCGTATCTTCGGGTTGCCGCGGACCAGCCTATCAAAAAGCGTCTGCACCCTTTTCATCTCGGCCTCGCCGGCGTATACGGAGTTGATGCGAGTGTATCCCTTGGATAATTCGGGTCTGGTCAGGACGTATAGCGCTATGGCGAGAGCATGGGAGACGTTGAGTATCGGGTACTCGCCGCTGGCCTCAATGAATATCGTGGCATCGCACATCCTCAGCTCCTCCTTGCTAAGTCCGGTGCCCTCCCTTCCTATCAGAAGGGTTATAGATTGCGGCTTGAACTTCTTCTCGACGAGCTTCTCAAAGTCGGAGAGGCCGTAGACGTTCATGAACGAGCCCTCGCTCTTGTGCCATACGCCAGTGGTTCCGACAACCATGTCGGTCTTGGGGAGCTGCGCTATGCTCTGCTTGACGACCGCGCCCTCCACCAGCTCCCTCGCGTGCTTGGAGTACT
>JAGWFU010000079.1 GCA_028867845.1 Microcaldota archaeon
TGATGTCGTATCCCTCCAGCCCCTTCCTCAGCTGCGTGCTTATCACCACGTCGCTGAGCGGAACCTGCCCGCTCTTGAGCTTAGTGACTATGTCCTTGACTATTCCAGCCGCCTTCTCAGCGTCTCCCTCCTTCAGTATGGTCTCGAGCACCATCCTCTGCGTGTCCCTCGCCACCTTGGACCAGTCCCTCCTCACTAGCTCGAACCCCCTTATCTTTATCCTTCCCTTGTCTGAGATCAGCGCGTACTTCTTCTTCGCGCCGGCCTCCCCGCCCTCCGCCCTCCTTCCTACGAACACGCCCCTTGTGTAGAAGTCCTCCAGCTCCAGTTCCATGGACTCGGGCAGCTTCGAGTTGTACTCCTTCATGAAGCGGGTGGCGTCGTCATTCGTCTTGTCGCCCAAAAGCATCAGCAAGCTATCGGTGTCGCCATAGATCACCTTCATTCCGCTGGCTTCCGAAGAAGCCATCACGTCCTTTATGTACTGCCTGCCGTATGCGGTGACGCTGGCCGCACAGTCCTTGGAGTACCATCTTGACCTTGCGTAGCCAAGGTAGCCGTAGAACGAGTTTGATAGTATCTTGAGCGCCTGCGACCTGGAGCCGAGGAACAGGTTGTTGGGATCCTTCTTGTAGGCCTTCTTCACCTCGGTTCTCTGGTCTATCAGCTGCTTGAGTATCGTGGGTATCGTGCTCTTCCTCTTCTTGTCGAACCTCGCGCCAGTCGGCGACTCGAAGTAGTCGGCGCAGTTCTTGCAAAGCGAGGAAGGGTCAATGTTGTGCGATATTATGATCGATGGGTACAGCCCCCTGAAATCGAACATCACCAGCTTGTCGTATATTCCCGGTTCTGGAGTCTTCACGTAGGCGCCCTCTATCGGCTCCGATATCCTCTTCTTTATCTCGTACTCGTCTGGCTTGTTGGGTATTATCTCGTTGAACATCCTCGCGTATCTCATCAGCATGAACTCCACGAGTTGTCCCGTTGTAGAGACGCTGACGTCGCTGAGCACGTTGTAGGATACCCTCGACAGCTCTACCATTATGGGGATGAACGACTCGTAGACCGTCCTGAGCGACTGCGCGTCAGCAAGGCTATACTTTGCAAGGTCCTTCAGCTGATCCATGGTGCCGTCCCATAGCTTGCTTATGTTATCCGCATTGACTATGAACTGCTTGGTTCCTGTTATCGCCTCGTACACTGCCTTGAGCGTGTACCTGTTCAGCTTGAGTATGTTCTCCGACGCCCCAACTATTGCCACGAACCTCACCACGAGGTACATGTCTACGTGGACGCGTCCTCCAATCTTGACCTTGTCCACCAGGCCGTGCCTCTCTATCTTCGTGGAACCCTCGAACCTGCTTAGGTTGAAGTCTATCTTTATCGCCTTCGCCCTCTCGAGCAGGTAGTTGATGTCGAAGTTCGCTGAGTTGTATCCCACTATTATGTCTATGTCGAGGTCGTTCACAACCTTCATGAACTCCCTGAACATCTCCTTCTCGTCCTTCACCACTATTGCGTCGGGGTTGCCCACCTCCTTGCATGTTATCACCTTGTGCGAGGTGCCGCTCTTCGTGACCGAGAGGTAGCTTATCATTATCACAGGGTCCATCTGCGGCCTGGGCACCACCAGCGGGTTGTAAACTTCTATGTCGAAGCACATCACGTTGGCGTTGAACTCGCTCGAGTCAGGCTTGCCCTCCATCGAATCCAGTAAGAGCATGCCATCGCTCTCGTAGAGGTTCATCTTGTAGTACGCGAGCGGCATTATGTCGTTGTCAACCGAGTACCTCTTTGCGAACGGGATGTCGTACTCGTAGCAGGTGCCGTACTGCGATAGCGCAGAGCTGAGCTTTGGCACGTTTGATGGGTTGTAAGCGTGGATTCGCATCAGGTCTGTGGCAGCCCCCATTATCTCCCTGCGCTCGCTCTCCACCTTTGATGGCCTGACCAGCCTCTCGCCGTCCATAGCGGATACAGCTGCGATCTCCTCGGCAGGCTTGACCGCCTTAAGATTCAGGTAGAAGTAGGGCTTGAACCTCCTGTCGAATATTTCGTACGCTTTCCCGTCCCTCCCCTTGACGGTCATCCTGAGCAGTGTCTCCTCGCCCTTGTTGAGGTAGTCAACCTCTAGCAGCATGCCCTCTAACTGCATAGTTTTGCCCTTCTGGCTCCCATCGCCTTGACCGCTCTTTGGCATAGAATCAGACTATGTAAATATTGGGAATCGCCGCTTAAAAGGCTATCCCAATGAAAGATGAAAAGAAAAGGTAGATGCCGCCTCGCGGCATCCCAGTTACTTCTGCTCCTGAACCTTCGTCGTGGTTATCACGAGCGGAGGTATAAGCCCAAGCGAGTACGCAACCAGCGTTCCTGTAGCGCCGCACCTGAAGTTTAGCCCGTTTATGAGCTCCTCGGTGAGCTTGACCGGCAGGCTCTTGGTGTCGTTCCACTTCTTGACAGCCTCTGCAACTACCGCCTTGGAGTCCTCGACATCCGCCACTCCCATGAGCTTTATGCTGCCCACGCTCTTGGCCTCCTTGCCCTCGCCGTCGTAGTACTCGGCTATGAACGCGTAGTTTATGCTCATGCCCTCGCCGCTCTGGCTGACCTTGTCTATGTTTATGTTGAGCCTGGGGAACCTCTGCTTTGGCAGGGCCTCGGCCGAATCGATCTTAGCATCAACGCTAAGTATTGTGAAACCTGTTATCATAGAATCACTTCTAAAACTGTTCTCTCGGCAAGGTATTTAACTGTTTGGCAATAGCGGAACTGACGGCAAACGCGTAGGCGCGGTGGATACACAAGCTATTTATAAATAGGCAGACCATTCGTAGCAGGTGGCTCTTTTGCTGAGGTTCGGAATCGCTGCTGCAATGCTGTTGCTCATGGTGGCGGTAGTATCCACGAACGCCTACGCCTCCTACACGGTGACCAACCTCAACGTGACGGTCGGCCTGAACAAGAACACGAGCGGCCAGGTGACGGAGATATACACC
>JAGWFU010000080.1 GCA_028867845.1 Microcaldota archaeon
AAGAAGTCGGAGAATTTTTTCCAGAAATCGGCATACTTGACGTCAGCCATCTTGGGCTTCATGAACGTGTAGGGTTCGTGGGATGAGTCGCCGCAGTACTCTCTGCCAGAGTCCACTGTCCAGAAGTACTTCGAGCATCCCTTGCACCTCTTCCTCTCGAAGCCCTCCTCCCTGAATGTCTCCACCTCGTAGTACTTCTTCGGCTCCTTTGAGAAGTTCTGCCTCAGTTCATCCTTGTTTAGCATAAAAGCACCTACTTCTGCCACCAGACCGTGCACTGCTTGCCGAAGAAGACGCACCAGTTGCACTTCCACTTCTCGTTCTCGGGCACGGGTAGCGACTTCCTCTCACCATTCCAGAACTTCAGCATGTGCATGATTATCCCCTGCGCCTCATTCCTGTCGTACTGGAGCCTCTCCATCTTTATCTCCTTCCTCGTGAACTGGTTCAGGTACCTTACGTAAAGTGTATTGCTTATCTTATTAAGCGTTCTCATGTCGTTGAAGAACGCCTCCGCTATGGCGCCCATGTCCTGGAGACCCTTGTCCACCTGGTTGGCGTCCAGCTGCCTCACGAACTCGTCGGTCATCTTCAGGTTGGCTGTCTTGTAGGCCATGGTGAAGTTCTTGGCCGAGTAGTCGCCGCTGTTGACGTCGTCAAGCAGCTTCTTGTATATCATCACCTGCACGCGGTGCGTGAGCACCTGCGCGTCGGACGGCATCGTGTCGTTGCCCCTGGTCTTGTCCTCCAGTATCGCGGTCTCGCCGTTCTCCGTCTGCAGCTGGTCTATCTTGCCCACGACCTTGTATCCGCCGAGGGAGCCGTATATCTGCACCTCCCTTGTAACTCCCTTCTCCTTCAGCGTTGCCACCGCCTGGTGGCTCGTGTACAGCGCCTTGTACAGGCTGTCCGCGTAGCTCTTCGGCTGGAGTATTATCGGGACGTTTATCTCGCCCTCCAGCTCCTCGTGTATCTTGCTTCCCTTCTTTATCTCCTTCGTAATGCTGGGCCCGTGTATGTAGTTGAGTTCCATCTGCCTCTCGCACCAGTACTGCGCGGAGATGTCCGAAACCCGTATGCTTGACTTGTGCAACTGTTCCAATACGCTCAAGAAAAGACCCCAAAAGATGAATCAGCCCGCCTACTTGTCGTCATAGCCAATGGCTCAGCGATTACCTCAATCATCACTGGTAGCTATTGGCAACGAGGATATAAAAAGAGTTACCCCTTCTTCCTGAGCTTTCGCACCGCGTAGGCGTATACAACATACAGGACTATGCCGAAGACTCCCAAGGCAGCCATGGTCACGACCGCGTTGTTCACCTTTATCAGGTAGTAGCCGAAGGACATCAGCACCAGGTCCCATATCACAACGCCGGCAAGCGAGTAGGCGTAGAACTTCTTGAGCGGCATCTTGGCGAAGCCCGCAGGGAAGCTCATCACCGTTCTGAGTACGGGTAGCAGCCTAGACAGAAACACAGCGGCAACCCCATTCCTCTCGAACCACCTGTCGAAGTTGTCGAGCTGCTCCTTCCTTATCCTGAAGACCTGCAGGTGCCTGTAGACTACCTCCTTGCCTATGAAGAAGCCTATGAAGTAGTCGATGGTCAGGCCGATCATGCTCGCGACTATCGATATCAGGAAAGCTATGGCAAAATTGAAAGTGCCGCTAGCCGACAGGGCGCCAGCCAGTGGGAGAACGACCTCGCTCGGCACTGGGATGGAAGAGCTCTCCAGAAGCATCAGCCCGAACAGCGCCAGGTATCCGTGCACCTTCATCAGTGCGGATATGGCGGCGTAGGAGTTGGTGAATATTGCCATTATGTTGGCAGTGGCGCTCAGGTAAAACATCATATCACACGGATACTCTGCCTATGTGCAGTATAGTTATAAAAGGATTTCATGGCATTGAGTAATGCGAGGGTGAACTTATGGGCTCATTGGGTAGTATCAAGAAGAATGATCCGGATATATTCAAGGCGATCAAGAAGGAACTGAAGAGGCAGAGGGAGACGCTCGAGATGATACCATCCGAGAACTTCGCCAGCCTTGACGTGATCAGGGTCATGGGCACTGTGCTTACCAACAAGTACTCCGAGGGCTACCCCGGCAAGAGGTACTACGGAGGCAACCAGTTCGTCGATCAGATAGAGAACATGGCAATCGAGAGGGCGAAGTCGCTCTTCAATGTCGCACACGCAAACGTGCAGCCCTATTCGGGCTCGCCTGCCAACTTCGCGGTCTACACAGCGCTGTGCAATGCTGGCGACACAATAATGGGCATGAACCTCACTGACGGTGGCCACCTCACCCATGGGTGGAAGACAAGCGCAAGCGGAAAGTACTTCAAGAGCGTGGCATATCACGTCAAGGCCGACGGATACATCGACATCGAGGAGGCGAGGAGGCTCGCGATGGAGCACAAGCCCAAGCTGATATGGATCGGAGCGTCGGCATACACCAGGGCCCTGCCGTTCAAGGAGTTCGCCAACATCGCGGAGCAGTGCGGCGCGTATCTGGTTGCGGATGTGGCGCACATCGCAGGATTGATAGCAGGCGGAGTTCATGAGAGCCCTTCAGATTATGTTCATGTTATAACCACTACGACCCACAAGACTCTTAGGGGGCCAAGGGGCGCTATGATAATGGTCACGCAGAAGGGACTGGCGAAGGATCCAGAACTGGCGGACAAGGTAGACAAGGCGGTCTTCCCGGGCCTGCAGGGTGGTCCTCACGACCATCAGACCGCTGCAATTGCGATTGCGCTTCTCGAGGCATCGAAGCCGGAGTTCAAGGAGTACTCGAAGCAGGTAGTGCTCAACGCAAAGGCTCTCTCAGAGCAGTTGCAAAAGAGAGGTCTCAAAGTGGTAACTGGAGGGACGGACAACCACATGGTCCTTGTCGACCTCACACAGTTCGGAAAGGGCAAGGGAGTGTTCGCCCAGGAGGCGCTCGACCTATCGGGCATAGTTGCGAACAAGAACACAATTC
>JAGWFU010000081.1 GCA_028867845.1 Microcaldota archaeon
CAGAACAAGACTATCACTATACCTCCTGCCGAGGCATACGGGGAGGTCAACCAGAGCCTGATTGTGCAGGTCCCGAGGTCCCAGTTCGGCAACGTGATTATTGCAGTTGGCACCAAGGTGCAGTCGAGCCAGGGCCAGGTCGGAACCATCATGGCAGCCACCAACACTACTGTGACAGTGGACTTCAACCCTGAACTCGCCGGCCAGACCCTGATCTTCAACGTGAAGGTAGTGGCGATAAAGAGATAGTGCACTGCGCAATTTCAGGCCCTGAAATAGAAAGAGCCCACTGCGTCATTTGATTGGGCCTTCTCTTTCCTCAGATGCGCCTTCAGCCTGTGGTATACCACCATCGCCGCCTTGACGCAGTAGTACTCCATCACATAGGCAGGCGGCGCAATCATCCCCATGGTCACGGCGGTGACTGCAGTGTCATGGTGCATCCCCTGGACTGCCAGAGCCGCAGGTATGATATCCGCACCGAGGAGCACCAGCGCGGCCGTCTTCTTCCTGGCCCCAACTGCCTCTATGGCGGCGTCAACTTTATTTATCGCGGTCTCTAACGCTGGTTTAAACTCCTTCCTGAGAACTGTGCGGATGTACAGCTCCGCAGCCAGCGTCACATTTACCATTGTGTCCTCCCGCTTTTGCTTATCTTAAATGCTGCTTACCGATCCTTCTGTTTATCTCATCGGTCATGTTCGTCCTCGCATGGTCAGTAAGCGAGTAGAGTGTCTGATCCTCTCTCCTTTCTATGCTGACATCTGCATTCTTGGACAGAACAAGTGCCGCGCCGACTACGCCTTTTTCTAGCTTTTTCAGCGCCTTCCTCTGCTCCTTGTAGCAGCACCCGTACAGCACCTCCTTTATCAGCGCCGCCTGGTCCATCGGCGCCTTGCTGTAGTAGAGGGCGCTCTTTATCAGAATCTTCGCTGAGTCCTGGTTGCAGCTCGACATCTCCGCGAACGCCCTGAACGAGTCGTTGTCCTTCTGCTCCTGCGTCTTTCTGAATTTGAACGGGTTCATTTAACCACTTGCAAACTTTGCTCGTCCCTGAGCACAGGCAGGGTGTTCGCCCTCATCTCCATCGCCAGTTTCGCGTACCCTACCTCCTTCAGCGCCAGCTCCGTGCACTCCGGAGTCTGCTTGCCCAGGTTGTGCGAGAGCGTCATCTCTAGGGCCTCCTTGGCCTTCGCCCTTGCCCTGTTCAGGCTGTTTATCGCGTCCTCGTACATCCCCAACTTTGCGAACTTTTCGGCGCTTATCTCGGCCTTTGCCATGGCCTCGAGCGTCGGGGTTATACTCTCCCTCCAGTAATCCTTCTGCGATATCATCGTCTTCCCAGGTACAGTAACGATAGTCATGGTCACATCCCCCTTGCGGTATCCGCCATCCTCTCCGCCTGCTTCTTGTTGTCCCCAAGCAGGTAGAGGTCGCTGGCGCACCTGAACAGCTCCCTTGTGTGCTCCTTGTTCCTGTCGTACTCGTATGACACGCATGCGGCCTCCCTCACCGTGTCCGCGGCAGGGTTCCACTGCTTCTCGATTATCTGCTTCTTCGCCGTCTCTATCCAGCCCCTCACCTCCATGGGGCTGTTGGCCTCCAGCCAGGCTAGGGTGTTGGACACCCTCACCGCGACATCCATCCCCGACTCCTTCTTGCCCCCTTTCAGCAGGCGCGCCAGTCCCTGGCCTATTGTGGGGACCCTGTGTTCCATAACCGTAGAGCTGTTCCTGAAGTCGTTGAGCGCCGCCACGTTGTACATTATATCCAGCGTCTCCTCCATGTGTATGAACTTGGCTACCTCGTGGGCGTCATCAATCAGGTTTTCCCTTCCTGCTGGTATGGGAACCTGCCGTTTGCCCGTACTCGCACGCATCTCTTTCTCAGACATCTCCACCACTTCTCTGCATAACTTGGTGCTTTTCCTAATACTTATACCTAACTGTGGGCTCTTCTCATGACGTTCTATTCAGTAACAAGCGAGTCCTCCGGTCTCATGCTCCTCCACCTCCTGAAGTTGGAGAGGTTATTATCGAGTATGTGCGATACCGCCATATCATCTCTATCCGCTGCCATCCTAAACAATTTTGACATCGAAAGGCATTTGGTGTCCCACCGGCCACGCAGTATCGGACTGTCTGGGTCTATGAGCTGCAGGACGCCGTGCCTTTCCATTATCAGGTTGTCTGTGTTCTGCATGTCGCCGTGGACAATGCCATGCTTGTGGAGCACCCTTATGCATGTTGTGAGCTGTTCCCTTATGCTGTTCTCCAGTGATTCTGTGAGGCCGCGCCTTTTTAGTATGAACTGGTTGTAGAGCTCAGTTATGCTCCTGCCAACAATGAGGGTCGAGAGATGTCCTGCTGGCTTCCTGTTGAGGAACACAATGCTCTCGGCAGCCGGGGTGTTCGCTGGCAGCACCCTGTGCATCCTCTCCATCACGGCGAACTGCTGTAATATGCCATAGGGGTAGGTGAAAGGATTGTTCAGCGCTGCCTTCCTGCTCCTGCCCTCGAGCAATGTCTCTATCTCAAGGTCCCTGCACTTGAAGAACAGCCTGCAGTTTACTGCACCGTGGGCCGTCTTAACGTTCTCTGCAGTCTCGCCTACCTCGCATTTCCTGCTTATGTTGGCGATATCCGTTTTGGTAAGCCCGCACCTGGGGTCGAATGAGAAGTCGTTGCCCTTGTATCTGATTGTATCGTAGCGGCTGAGCAGTCTCGTCTCATACTGCTTCGTTGCGAGTATCATGGTTGCGCACCGTCCCCGTTTTTCTGGAAGTCCCTGCCCTTGAGATAGTGCGTCGAGTACAGCATGTCCCTGAACGCCTTCCCCGCCGCACCGTGGATAATCTCCTCCAGCCTCTGCGGGACCATGCGCAGCTTCTGCAGTATCTCCGCCACGTCGCCTGCATCGCAGCGCCTGAGTATGTCCAGCCGCTCAGCTTCGCTTAGCGGCGATTCGCTGCTTATGTGGGTGTCGGGGT
>JAGWFU010000009.1 GCA_028867845.1 Microcaldota archaeon
ACTTCATATTCGGTCTTTCCAGATTCTCATCATCGCGAGGCGCTCAACCGTTTTTAAATATCTGGAGCCTGACGCGCTGCCAGGTTACGCAACAACCCCCTGTATGTCTTATTGTGTGAAAGATAGATATATCTACTTGTTGTTGGTTAAGATAATAAATCGATTCCAGCGGTGACACTCCTGTGTTGATGCCCAAATTTGCCCTGCTAGCCGTCTCTTTCCAGCATGTGTTCTACGGAGTAGTATTGGGAATAGTGCAGGGCATATCGGAGTGGCTGCCCATAAGCAGCAAGACCCAGATAATAATAGTATCCGAGGCGCTGCTCAAGCTAAACTTCAGCCAGGCATACGCCTTCGGGCTGTTCATGGAGATAGGCACCATATCTGCAGCCATAATCTACTTCAGGAAGGAGCTCTGGTCGCTGATAAAGGTTATAATCGGCAGGGGGAACAAGCTTGAGTGGATGCTCTTCAAGTACGTACTAGTCTCGATGGTATTCACCGGGATAATAGGCGCGCCGCTCTACCTGGTCGTTGACTCTATAACAGGTAGCTACAACGTGGGCATACCCATGGTGCTGGTAGGGGCCGTGCTCATCATAGATGCAATAGTGATAAAGTACGCGAGGAAGAGGGAGGCGATTCCTGGCAACAGGAAGAAGCTGGAGCAGATGGGCCTCAAGGACTATGCTGTAGTAGGGATAGCGCAGGGCATCGCCGCGTTGCCCGGAGTCAGCAGGTCGGGGATGACCACGAGCACCCTTCTGCTGCTAAACGTAGACACATCGGAGGCCTTCAGGCTATCTTTCATAGACATGATATTCGCCACATCAAGCGCAGTTGCGCTCACTCTGGTGGCTAGCAGGGCATCCATCTCCAGCTCTATAGCGCTTGTCGGCGGCTCCGGGATAGCGATATCGATAATAATAGCCACAATCATCAGCCTGTTCCTGATAGACTTCCTGCTGAAGATAGCGAGAAAGTCTAGCATAATCTACCTGACTGCGGGACTGGGCGTCATAGCCATATTAGGCGGCATACTGGCGGCCATATACGGCGTCGTTTAGCTTTTCCATACAAAACCTTAATAAGATTGCAAGCCATCTGGTTAGGTTACAATCAAGGTCGGATCAAATGGAGAACGAGACGCAGCACCAGGAGCATCACCACCACCCTGAGCACAAGCGCGGGGCCCTTATCAGCAGGAACAACGCCATGTACATAATAGTGATACTAGCTGTCCTGGCAATCGTGCTCTATTACGTTCTTGGGACCAACCACGCGATTGCGCTCGACGGCCAGATGGTGAGCGCGGCTGACATGCAGGCGCTGCAGATGGCGGCATCCAACTCCACACTGGCTGGCGCCGTCGGCGTAGGATCCACTGCCAACTACCCGGTTGTCGTAGCAAGCAACGCGCAGCTGAGTGCAGGCAGCGTAAAGCTGACCACCAACGCGCAGGGTGTGGTGACAGCGATAGCCGCCGACGTGAAGCACCTGACCATAGATGGCAAGCCCGGAATCCTCTACATAGGCGCCGAGTACTGCCCATACTGTGCAGAGACCAGGTGGGGAATGATACTTGCTCTGATGAGGTTCGGCAACTTCACGGGCTTGGAGTACATGAGCTCCACCTCGACAGACGTCTTCCCCAACTCCGCCACGTTCAGCTTCGTCAACTCGAGCTACTCTAGCCCCTACATAGCATTCCAGAGCGTCGAGATACAGGACAGGAACGGCAGCGCTCTGCAGACCCCTACCGACTTCCAGGGCATGCTTGGCTCAAAGTTCAGCACCGGAGGGATACCATTCATAGACTTCTTCAACATGAGCGTGCAGGACGGCGCCGCATCTTCGCCCCAGGCGCTTGCGGGGCAGAACTGGCAGCAGGCGATAGCACAGCTTGACAACCCCAACTCTGCCGTCTCTCAGGCGGTGATAGGAAACGCCAACGTATTCACTGCAGAGATATGCAAGGAGGCGAACGTGAGCGCGGCGATATGCAGCGCCCCCTACATAAAGAGCATAAGCGTCAGTTGAGAGCCGAGAGCATCCTCTTAGCAGTTCCCCTCTGCGCGTCCAGCAGGTTGTTGGTCTCCTGCGGATCCGTGGCGAGGTCGTAAAGCTCGTCCCTCTTTGCGCCGAAGAAGTGCATGAGCTTCATCTTGTCGTGGTAAACTGCTGTGACCCTTTTGTTGCACTCGCTCTTCGCCTTGTATATCATCGCGGAGCTCCTTGACCTCTCCTTCAGCCTCCTTAGCAGCTTCTCGTCCCATCCCTCGCTTATCCCAGTGTGCTCGCTGAAGACGTACCTGCTCTTCCTCAGGTTGCCGTTCAGGTACGGTTCCTTCCCCGATGCGAGGTCTAGGAAGGCCTTGTGCAGCGATAGGAGCGTCATCGGGTTGTCTATGGACTCCCTGTCCTTCACCAGCCTCCCGTTCTCGTAGTTGGCCGCTATGAGCGGCACCCTGGACACCTGGTCGTAGGGCGCTAGCGAGTGGTAGAGCAGGCCGTGCTCGCCGAAGAACTGCCCGTGGTCGGATGTTATGACCACGGTGGCCTTGTCCAGTATTCCGCCGTCCCTAAGGGTCTGCAGCATCTTGGCTACTGAGCCGTCGAGGTACCTTATCCTCCTCAAGTAGGCTCTGTGCAGCTCCCTTGTAATGTCATCGGTCATCTGCCTTATGCCGCTCAGGTATATCCACTTGTCCTGGACTATGTCCTTGCCCACCGGATAGTTCTCGTGGGCCTCGATGAAATTCATGAACATGAACTGGGGCTTGAAGTTGTACTTGTAGGTAAGATAATCCTTCAGCGCTTTGTTGGTGTCCAAGGCCCCCCTGTCCAGCTTGTATGTGCCGTCGGCCTTGGCCACTCCCTCATTGAGCCTCTGCCTCAGCCTGAGATAGAGCCTATCGAGTATGGGGCCGGGGAGGGCCTCCGCGACTGCGGAGCTCATGGAGAACATCGCGTTCCTCACAGAGGAGCCGCCGTTTATTATGAAAGAGAGCTTGTTGACAAGCCCCTTGTTGTACTTCACGTTGGAGTCCAGCCAGATGTCGTAGACCTTGTCAAAGCCTATGGCCAGGTTGGTGAAGCTCGTTAGGAACGGGTTATTGGAGAAAAGGACCGAGTGGTAGCCGTAGCGCGACATCTTGCCCGCTATGGTGCTGGCGTCGGCGCCCAGGAACTTGGTCTTCACCATCCACGGATCTATCTTGTCGGTGCCGTCGGTGAAGAAGTCCTGCGAGGCCTCCTTTATCTTAGATACCTTCTTGTCTGCGAACAGCGCGGCGTGCGATGTAGCAGTCCAGGTCCCAGGCGAGACCGCACTGGTGTACGATGCGCCGTTCCGGTAGAGATAGTCGAGCGTGGGCAGCGAGCTGTTGCCGTAGACGTCAGATGCCCTCACCGTGTCCAGCAGCAGGACCACGATATTTCTCTTCATAGGCGCACTTCTTGAAAGCTTATTAAATTATCAACCTAATACTTTTAAAGCGTAGGGCTTAATTTGGACTCCGCTACGTTTCGCTTTGTGATAATGATGGACATCTGCGTGCTCAACCCTTACTTCTATCCCTACAACGGGGGGACTGAGAAGGTGCTGCTAGAGGTATACAGGAGGCTGTCGAGGAGGCACAACGTGACAGTGGTATCAGCTGCGCTCAGGGAGAGGAACAGGAACTCAGTTGAGGAGATAGAGGGCATAAAGGTAGTGAGGCTGAAGAGCACCTACGTCGACATAGCGGGATTGCCGCTGCCCTTCGCCATGATGCACGGGGTGGACGACGCCGTGACGAAGGCACACGCGCAGATATACCACATAAACAACAGGTTCCAGTTCTTCCAGGAGACTCTGAAGGCGATAAAGAAGGTCGATGGAAAGGCAGCGCTGACGATACACAACGCGAGGCCGAGGGGTATAGATCCGCATACGGACGCGCTCGGGGTGTTCTACGACTCCTTGTGGGGCAGGGGGATGATGCGTGACGTCGACGTCATAACGGGGATATCGAAGAACACGATCAGCACAACGGTCCCGAGGTCGGAGCTGCACAAGACCCACCTGATATACAATGGGGTCGACCACAAGAAATACAGGAGGATAAGCAAATCCGACAAGAAAATCAAGTCGATAATGTCCAAGCTGGATGTTGGAGCCCCATGCATAACCACAAACGGCAGGCTGATAACACAGAAGGGCCAGTCATACCTCATGAAGGCTGTCGCGAGGCTAGGGGAGGAGAAGGGCGAGGAGCTATCTCTGGTAATCACGGGCGCGGGGCCTCTGAAGCAGAAGCTCGAGCAGCTTGCAGAGAAGCTCGGCATAGATGGGCGCTTCAGGATAGTCTCTGGCCTCCAGGAGGAGGATGTGCCCTACTACTACAACATAGGGGATGTGTTCGCGCTGCCCTCGCTTTACGAGCCCGCATCGCTGGCCATACTAGAGGCGCTCTCCTGCGCGCTTCCGTGCGTGGCATCGAAGGTGGGCGGCCTCCCGGAGATGATGGGCCCCTACGGATACTACTCGAGGCCCAGAAGCGTAGACGACATAATGGAAAGGGTAATATACATTCTCAACAATAAGAAGAGGGCCGAGGCGCTTGCGCTCGGAGGCAGAAAGCTGATGACAAGGCTGCACGACTGGGACAGGATCTCGAGACAGTACGAGGAGCTTTTCCTGGCACAGCTCAGGAATTAGGATTAGATTTAGAGCCCGATTGCATGGCGAAGACAAAGAGCAAGAAGACCTCCATCTGGTACCAGATAGCCAACACCAAGGAGATGGACAGGGAGGAGTACCTCAAGCTGGTAAGGAGGATAGGCTGGTTCGTGATAATAGGATTCGTGGTGAGCTTCGCAGTTTTCCTGGGACTCGCGCTTGTCGGAGGAATAGGCAAGGTAATAAACATAATAGCGACAGCGAACCCCTACTGGTTCGGGCTGGCCATACTTCTGCAGTTCCTGGGCTACGTGCTGATGTACGGCAAGTGGAGGTACCTGCTTAAAACGCTGAAGATCAAGGTGCCGACGAAGAAGAGCTTCATGATATACCTGTCGCTCTACTCGATGAACATAACGCCGGGCAACATAGGGAGGATAGTGGCCGCGTTCTCGCTCACAAGGATAACGAAGATAAAGTTCATCAACGTGGTGCCGATAGTCACCATGGACATATTCACAGACTTCATGGGTGCCGCCATACTCGCGCTTATAACCGCGTTCTACGTGCAGAAGTTCTTCATCTACATACTTGCGATCGACCTACTGCTGACGCTGCCCTTCCTGCTGATAGTCAACAAGTGGCTCTTCAACATAATAAAGAGGCTGATAAAGAGCGAGAGGTTCCTCAGCCTGTTCACGCTTTACGGCGACGAGTACTACGCCTCGCAGAGCAAGCTCAACAAGCCCAAGACCTATGCTGTCACGCTCGCGTTCACCCTCCCCGCTGCTTTCCTGTCCTCTATGTCGCTTTTCCTTGTGATGCACTCTATCGGGCTGATGCCTCACCTGATAAGTTCAGTGTCGATATCGACTACTGCGCAGATATTCGGGATGGCTACAGCTGCGCCCGGGAACATAGGAGTCACTGACGGTACCCTTGTAGCGCTCCTTGGCTCGACGTTCGGCCTCGATACGACCATCAGCTCCGCACTCACAATAATGAGCAGGATGGTGACCCTCTGGTTCGGCATAGCGATGGGAGCGGTGGCTCTGTTCTACACGATGAAGTACTGGGCGCTCCGCCCAGAGGACTCAATAACATCAAAAGAAAAAGGGAATAGAAATAGAAAGAAGAACTTGTGAAGGGCTCACATGTCCTCGTCGGACATAGAGCCTTCAAGGTCATCCTCGGATGAGGCGGATCCGCCAGCACCCTTCTCGACTACCTTTATCTTGCCGAACTTGCCTGTCGAGAGCTGGGGTGTTCCCCTGAACTCGCTGACGTAGCCGTTCGAGACCTCGATAACGTCGCCCATGTTGACCTCGCCTATTGACTCGCCCCAGAGAGACATCGGTATTGATCCGGTGTCGTCCTGCAGCACTATGTTTGCCACGCTCAGCCTCTTTCCATACTTTGTAACAACTTCCCTCGGGTCGTCCTTCTGTATGACCTTCGCCTGTACTGTTACATTGCTTGCTCCTACCTTCAGATCACTTATTTTCATTCTAACACCTGATGCCAGAAATAGTCATCAGTAAAGTAATTTATGATTGGAAAGCTATTTAACCGTTGGTATCTTTTTCGCCTTTATGTGTTATATAACTTGCAGGGCAATACTTATTCATGGCGGAGTCGGAGAGGATGCACCCATCTTTCATAAACGTGATAAGGCAGAAGGAGAGGGTGCGGGAGAACCTCTCGAAGATAAGGCACAAGATAGGCGTGTACAGCGCCAAGGGCGGAGTGGGCAAGACCACAACCGCGGTGAACATAGCGTTCGCTCTGATGAAGAAAGGATTCAAGGTGGGCCTGCTGGACGCGGACATCGACTGCCCCAACCTGACTATGTTCCTCGGTATAACGGAAAAGATGGAGGCGAAGATACCGCTCAAGCCCTTGGACAGGCTTGGTGTGAAGGTCGCATCCACTGCTATGTTGGTGGATGAGGTGAAGAAGCCCATCATATGGAGGGGACCCATCATCACTAAGATGCTCGGGGACTTCTTCGAGAACACGGAGTGGGGTGAGCTGGACTACCTGATAATAGACCTTGCCCCGGGGACCAGCGACGGCGCGCTCACTATAATGCAGCTGCTCGAGCTCGACGGCTTCGTGCTCGTGACCACGCCGCAGAAGATAGCGACTGCCAACGCCACGAGGTCGGGCCTGATGGCCAAGAGGATGAACGTCGGGGTGATCGGGGTCGTGGAGAACATGTCCGGAGCCTCGGTCAGCGAGAACACCAACGAGCTGGTGCGCCAGCTGGACACCCAGCTGCTGGGCAGCGTGCCCTATGACAGGGCCTTCAACAGCTACAGCGATGATGGCAGGATACCGGTTCTTGAGGATTCCAAAATAATGGACATATTCACGTCGATAACAGCCGGATTTACCGGTTGACCCGCCAGGCTGATATGGGTATAAATAGTTTTCTCTGCATAATAGTATTGGCCTTAATCTAAATACTGCTATTTGTGAAAAAGGCCCTTATACAGTTGCACTTTACTCGTAAAAGAACGTGATATCTATGCCAGAAAATCAACTAGGGGGACAACAGATACTGTTACTGCCGGAAGGATCCAACAGGGTGCTGGGAAGGGACGCGCAGAGGACCAATATAGCCGTGGCTGTGGCTGTCGCCAACGCGGTCAAGACAACGCTGGGGCCTAAGGGAATGGACAAGATGATGGTCAGCGACCTCGGCGATATAGTGATAACCAACGACGGGGCTACGATACTCGAAGAGATGAACGTGGAGCACCCGGTGGCGAAGATAATGGTGGACATAGCCAAGACCCAGGATAAGGAAGTAGGGGACGGCACCACGAGCGTAGTCATAATGGCAGGAGAGCTGCTGAAGGGAGCCGGAGAGCTCCTGGAGCAGGGAATCCACCCCACGACGGTGATCAGGGGCTACAAGATGGCTGCAGAGAAGGCTAGGCAGATACTAGAGACAAAGGGGGAGAGCGCGAACCCCAACGACGAGGCCACGCTGCAGAAGATAGCTATGGTCTCCATGGGCTCGAAGAACATAGGCGACGACAAGACCAAGGCCATGCTCTGCAAGCTTGTGATAAACGCGGTCAAGCAGGTGATGGAGAAGACCCCGTCGGGAAAGATAGCGGTTGACCATGACTTCATAAAGGTGGAGAAGAAGTCCGGGGGCAGCGTCAACGACACGCAGTTCATAAACGGAGTGCTTATAGACAAGGAGGTGGCCCAGCCGAACATGCCGAAGGCGATAGCCAACGCCAAGATAGCTCTGCTCGACCTCGCTCTTGAGATAGAGAAGACGGAGACGGACGCAAGGATAGAGATTACATCGCCTGACCAGATGCAGGCGTTCCTGCAGCAGGAGGAGCGCACGCTCAGGGAGATGGTAGAGAAGATAAAGAAGAGCGGGGCCAACGTGGTGGTCACGCAGAAGGGCATCGACGACGTTGCGCAGCACTTCCTCGCGAAGAACGGAATAATGGCGATAAGGAGGGTCAAGAAGAGCGACATAGAGAAGCTCGGAAGGGCAACGGGGGCTAAGATAGTCACCAGCCTCGACGACCTCAACTCGAAGGACCTCGGATTCGCGGGCAACGTGGAGGAGAGGAAGATCAGCGGAGAGCAGATGGTCTTCGTAGAGAAGTGCAAGGACCCGAAGAGCGTCACGATATTCGTAAGGGGGGGAACTCAGCAGGTTGTGGACGAGGCTGAGAGGTCCATAACCGACGTAATTGGGGCAGTCTCGAGCGTGGTCGAGAACGGCAAGTACGTTATCGGCGGAGGCAGCATAGAGATAGACCTCGCCAACGGGCTGAGGGACTACTCCGGCGACGTAGGCGGCAGGGAGCAGCTCGCGATAGTCAAGTTCGCCGACGCGATGGAGGTGATACCGAAGACCCTGTCGGAGAGCGCCGGAATGGACGCGATAGACACTCTCGTGCAGCTGAGGAACAAGCACAAGGGCAAGGCAGGCGGAGTCTATGGGGTTGACATCTTCAGCAACACGGTCAACGACATGGCGAAGCTCGGTGTGTATGAGCCCATGAAGGTGAAGCAGCAGGCGATATCGAGCGCCAGCGAGGCTGCCGAGATAATACTCAGGATAGATGACATGATAAGCGCCAGGGGCAGGCCGCATGGAGGCGGAGGCCCTGGCGGGATGCCCGGAGGGGAGATGGAATAACCCATTGAGAGAGCCCCATGAACAAAATCGTGATAGTCACCGGTTCCCCAGGAGTGGGAAAGAGCACAATGATCAAGAGCATTGCTGCCCACGGAGACTACAGGATAATAAACATAGGCAGCGCGATGCTCGAGATGGCCTCCACTAAGGGCCTGGTCAAGGACAGGGACGAGATACGCTTCCTGAGCACCAAGACAGTCAGGAACCTGCAGGACGAGGTCTTCAAGAGCATATCGCAGATGGACGGCAACATAATACTCGACACCCACTCCTCGATTGAGGCGAACGGAAGGTTCGTGCCGGGCGTGCCGTTCGAGACCATGAGGATAATAAGGGACACGGTCCACGGCATGGTCTACATAGACGCGCTGACCGACGAGATAATGAAGAGGGCCACCGACGACAAGGAGAGGACCAGGAACACAGACCGTGTGTTCATAGACACCCAGAGGAGGATAAACATCTCCATACTCTCGATGTATTCGGCATACTTAAATATTCCCTTATACGTAATATTCAACAGGCAGGACAAGCTCGATGAGGGCATAAAGAGCCTGAAGGAGCACATAGAGCAGATATTCAGTGAGGAGTAATGGGAATCATACCTGTAATAACGCTGCCGATGAACGCTATCGTGATAATAGTAGCGATCGGCCTGTGCTACACCCTTCTCACGGTCTTCCTGCAGAGGAAACTCACAAACCCGAGGAAGCTGAGGGACATACAGGCGAAGATGAAGCAGCTCTCCAAGGAGATGAACGACATGGCGAAGAGCAACGCGCCGAAGGAGCAGATAATGGCAAAGCAGAAGGAGCTTATGCCGCTGATGGGGGAGAGCATGAGGGCCCAGCTAAAGTCGATGTTCGTGATACTTCCGCTGTTCATAGCGTTCTACTACCTCTTCGTCCCGAACCTGCCGCTGGGGGTCACAGACGCCACGGCGAGCATAAAGACCGTGTTCTTCATAACTGTGTTCACTTTCGGAATAGTGATGGTCATCGTGACCACCCTGTACGACAAGAGGAAGGCAAGGATAGAGACGCTGAACTCCCAGACACAGATAACTGACGCTAACAAAATATAAGGTGTTGAAATGCCGAAACCAATGCACAGATCGAGAAGCTTCAAAAGAGTCAATAGGATAACCTCCACTGGAAGGAACGTGCTCCACTACAGGAGGGGAAAGCCGGCGATGCCGCACTGCGCGATATGCAGGCAGGAGCTGAACGGGATAAGCGTAAGCGTAAAGGGAGGCAAGTCCAGGAGGACAAACAGCCGACTGTTCGGCGGCGTCCTATGCTCCAGGTGCACATCCGAGGTGGTAAAGCTCGGAAGCAGGATAGAGCAGGGCGACATGAAGCTGAACGACATAGGCATAAAGCAGAGGTCATTCGTACTCCAGCTAGTGGCCCACTGAGACGGATGGCTATGATAAGGATATGCATCAGCGGCATGACTGCCAGTGGGAAGACGTCGCTGGGGCATATGCTTGCAGCTGAGCTGAACATAGCGCACATAACGAAGCACACCCTGGACGCGTTCCACAAGGCAACGGAGGAAGCGACCAAGAAGGGAAAGAGCAAGTTGGAGGTGATAAACGTGACGATCACAAGGGAGCACGCGAAGAACTTCGACGACGAGCTTGTGCAACTGGCTGCCAAGAAGGACTGCGTGATAACGACTTGGCTCGGCCCCTGGCTGATCAAGGACGCGACGCTGAATGTGTGGCTGAACGCCTCGCTCGCGCACAGGGCAGAGAGGAGGGCCAAGGACGAGAAGATGAATGTCGAGGAGGCGAGGGAGCTGATAAACGAGAAGGACCTGCAGAACATGAAGGCGTTCAAGGAGGTGCAGGGCATAGACCTCAACGACCACTCGATGTTCGACATAGAGCTCAACACGGAGAAGATGTCACTGAAGGAGATGGTTGCAGTGATATCGATGATGGCGCTAAGCAAGGAAAAGAAACTATTTACGTGATGAACATGTTACTGGAACAAGGAAGAGTTTGTATAAAGAAGTATGGAAGGGACGCCGGAAGCAGGGCAGTGATAACGAAGGTCATAGACAACAGTTTCGTTAACATAGTCACGGCAGTTAGGCAGAAGGAGAGGAGGTGCAACACAAGGCACCTTGAGTTCCTGAACGAGAAGATAGACCTAAACGACAAGGAGCTGCTCAACAAGACACTCGGAGTAAAGCCGAAGGAGCAGAGGCAGAGCACCGACGCGAAGAAGAAGCCTGCAGCCAAGAAGGCTTGATCCGGGAAGAAGACTTACCTGTCAAGGAACTCCATAGCTTCCTTGACTGCCTTTTCCTTATTCTGCGCGTTAGCGAGTATGCCGAAAAGCTCGGATGCGCCCATTGACTGGTCAAAGCCGAGTTCCTTGAGCCTAACGGAGAATATGTTCATCCCCATGTCCTTTATCGGCATGTCGCCTATCCTGTTCTCCCTTATCCCGTCTATCTCCATCTCGGTCTCAGGGCTCTTCAGCTTGGACCCGTCGATGTCGAGCACAGACTTCTCAGAGTACTTGAGCATCAGCGCGTGAATGGGCATGTCAGAGCCCGTGAAGCCCGACTGTATCGTGCCCTTGAGGTTTATCTTTATTATAGGCTTGGCTTTTCCCTTGGCCAGTATGGACTCTACCTCTGCCTCGCACCTCTGGTCCACCTCCTTCGGAGTGGCGTCTGTGAACTCTAGGTTCCTGACCACGAACTCCCTTGTAGCTATCTCGACGAACTCGTAGGTGTAGCTCTTGGTGTCGAATATTATGAAGCCCTTGTTGCCCTGTTCTCCCTCTTTGAACTGGGTGAGCACGGTGCTGCCCGGAATCAGGAACTTCTTGCCGTGCACAGTTGCATCCACCCTGCTATGGATGTGGCCGTTCACGTAGAGGTCGAAGCCCTTGGGCAGGTCGTCGTAGTGTATGAAGTCGTTGCTAAAAGGCAATATCTCGTATATGGACTGGTGAAGCATGAAGACATTGAACGCGCCGCTTGTGGGTTGGGGATCCAGCTCAGCGAGCTTCTCCTTCACCCTCTCCTCGGATATGCCGCCTAGACCATAGACCGCAACGCGCTCGCCGTCCTTCTCCACTATGGTAAGGGCCTCACTAGTGTCCACGAGCAACCCTGCGAGACCAAGCAGATTGAGTGGGTTGTCCTTGCCCTCCGCAGTCCTCTCGTGCGTACCGGATATCGCAATGACGGGCACATTGGTGTAGCACTTGGTGCCTCTGCCGTTGAACTCGACCACCTTAGCTGCCCACTTCTTCTTTGATAGCTCCCTGAACAGGTTTATCGACTGGGCTATGACGTCAGGCTTTGGGGCCCTCTTGTCGAAGACGTCGCCAGGCAGCAGTATCATGTCTGCCATCGAGCTCGCCTTCTCCAGCGCCTCGGTGGCCTGGCTCAAGGCGTCATCAGCGAACCTCTCGTACCCAATGTGCGTGTCCGAGACTATCGCTATCTTCACATTCGCACCCTCTGCGGAATAAGGTCCCTCTTAACGTGCTGTGACGAAAAGTAGTCGTATGCCTTGGCGGCCATCGGGTATGATACCCCCGTCGCCTTGCAGAGGTCGTTCTTGCCGTTGTACGGATTCCTATACGCCTTGTGCAACTCCTCGGCCGTCTTATTGTCTACTTTGATTACCTTGAGAAGGCCTGTGATCGGGTCCGATGCGGCTAGGGCTTCTGTTTGCTTTGTTGCAGCTGTACGAATCATCCTGTGGGCGGGCGTTGTCTTTGTTGGATCCTTGGGCTTGACCGGAGTAGGCGTTATAACCTCGCTCAGCGGTATGCCTACCCTCTTCTCTTTGCGTGGAGCTACATGGGTCACTTGGGGCTTTGCGGCAGTGGTAGGCTCGCGGACGTGGGATATTTTTAGTGTATCGACGAATTGAGACACGTATGCAGGCCTATGCTGCACAGCCCACTTTTCTAAAACCTTGATGACCCCAGTTTCCTCAGCCAAGTTGCGCAGATCCGCATCCTTGTTAAGGTCTCCGGGTATCCTCCCTGGCTTGTTGTATGCGATTACCACAGCCTGCGCCTTGTCGCGCGTCCACCTGAACTTCTCCATCAGGTGGTCCAGCAGCTTCGCATCGGTAATTTCGATATTGGACATCTACTCCCCCTATTGTTTTACGCCTTTTATCCTTTTAAGCGCTTGCCTGGGCAACGGCCGGCTTGGTTTTGCTGGGTTTATTGTAGGACCTCAGCAGGTCGCATATGGAGCCTGCCTTGCCGTAGTCTGATGTAAGCCCTAGGCCGCGCATCATGTCGTTGACGCCGCCTTTGTACCTGTCGTTGTATATCTCTATCGCCTTCCCTGCTTGGCCAGGGGTGAGATTGAAGCGGTCCGCTAGCATTGAGACCATCTTCTTGCTTTTGCGCACAGACATGGCTAACACTTGCATGATGAGTTTATCGGACGCGCTTTTAACTCTTGTCTGCAGGAAAATCAGTACCTGGAGACCCTGGGCTTGGGCTTCTGCTCGCCATCAGCCCTGGGTGGTAGAGTGGATTCCTTTGAGAGCTCCCTGTAAAATGCAAGGAATATCTCCCTTATGTAGGTGCCCTTGGAGTTGTTTATTTTGATTGCCTCGGAGAACTGGTTAACCCCCTTGAACTTGTCCTGTATTATCTCCCAGCCTACCTTGACCTGTCGCGTGGTAAGGCCTCCGCTCTTCATGCTTAATTCTGCAATTTGCTTATCGTTAAGCTCTATCAACTCAGCACCGATCACTCATTTGGTTTTCAGCCTTTTAACAACTTCCCTCAAGAAGGCATCGGTGAATTCTGCTGACTTGCTCTTGCCCGTGCCGTACGCGCCTGCTGCTGAGGGATGGCCGCCTCCGCTGCCATTTATTATCCCCGCAAGTCCCCTCATTATGACTCCAAGATGCACACCGCTCTGCTCAAGCTCGGGCCGCATCCTTGCTGAGAAGGATATCTCCTTCCTGCTTACCGTGTGGAAGAGCGAGATATCGGCGCCTATCTTTATGGCGTCGTCCGCCATGTGGTTGGCCTGGTAGCTGGACCTGCCGTAGACGAACAGCCTGCCCGATATTATCTCCCTTTTTGCCGAGAAGAGGTCTTTGACTCCGGTATACCTGTCGTTCACTGAGGGTGTGGACTTGAGCATGAGCGACAGCGTACTGTAATCTGTGCCTCCAGCCTCAAGCAGCCTGCCTATCTGCATAAATGTCTGTGGCGTAGAGTTCATGAGTTCGGCTGAATCAGAGATTATGCCGAGCGCGAGCAGCTTTGCCTCGTTCCTCGAGAGCCTTATTCCAGACTGCTCGACCACATCAAAGACTATGCTGGACGCGGAGTTGTAGCCCTCGTCGTCGTATACTAGAATTTCTTTGCTCACCTGTTTTGGCGCATGGTGATCTATCACTATTATAGTGCCTACGAAGTCCTTGAGTTTCTGCCTGAACGCCCCGCAGTCCTCGAAGTTGTTCACGTCGGACAGGATTACGAGCTGTGCGCTGCCGTCAAAATCGTCGGTTATGGACTCGGGGTCGAATCCCAGTTTCTTGAGTATGCTCTTCGAGTGGGATGTTATCGTATCGGGAGTGGCTACGCTGTAGCTCTTGAAAAACTTAGAAAGGATCAGTGAGGATGCTATGGCGTCTGTGTCGCCCATCGAGTGGAAGGTGAGCAACGCCCTCTTTCCGCTGTATGACTGCAGTAATTTGGCCAGGGAACCGGAGTCCCTTATCTCCTTCATCGCACCATGTTATGTACGCTATTGCTTGATGTCCTTGAGCGCCTTTGTGAGGTCCTCCCTTAGCGTCTTCTCCTTCTTGGACAGCTCGTCTATCTGCTTCGTGAGTATGCTTATCCTCATGTCCGCGCTCTCCTGCCTCTCCTTCAGGCTCTTGGCGGCCGAGTCCTTTGCAACGTCCACCATAACGCCGCCGACTGCGAGGTATATCTTGCCCGGCGACTTCTCGACCTCGGCGAATGCCTCCTTCAGGTCCTCCTTCTGCGCGCCGAACTGTTCCCTCTGCATGGAAAGCTGCTGAAGCTGCTCCTGTATCTGCTGGTACTCCCTTGTCATCTTCTCAAGCTCGTCTCTTTCCATGGAATCACGACGATTACTATTGTAAGAAAAAGCTTATAACACTCACCTGTCCACCTCTGCCAGGACGATGTCAATGGAGCCTAGCACGGGGAATAGATCCGCAAACTTTGCGTTGACCGACATCCTGCTCAGTATCGACAGGTTGGCAAAGGCGGGAGACCTCATGTATATCCTGTAGG
>JAGWFU010000082.1 GCA_028867845.1 Microcaldota archaeon
AGGAAGGCCTCGGCGTCGTGCTTTATCTTCTGAAGAAGAAGAGCGGAGAGCTCCTGAGGGCTGTACTCCTTGCCGAACACCTTGTACTTGTAGTCGGTTCCCATCTTCCTCTTGAACGCGGATACCGTGCCGTCAGGGTTTGCCACGGCCTGCCTCTTTGCAGGCTCTCCCACCAGCCTCTGCCCGTCCTTTGTGAACGCCACGTAGCTCGGGAACGCCTTTCCGTAAAGCGATGCGCCCTCGCTGCTCGGTCTTATTACCGGCCTTCCCCCCTCCAGTACTGCCGCTGCAGAATTCGATGTTCCGAGATCTATTCCTATTATTTTCATTTGTCTCACCAGTTAAGCGTCATTATTCTTGTCATCCTGTTTGGCCTCCGCCGCCTTTGCTATTATGACCGATGCCGGTCTCAGCATCGTTCCATTGAAGGTGTATCCCTTCTTCACCACCTCCAATATGGTGCCCTCCTTCTTGTCGCTCTCCCTCACGAGTATTATCTCGTGTTTGTACGGGTCGAACTTTCCTTCGACCGGCATCTCAGCCAGCCCCTCCTTCTTCAGCACTGATACCAGGTTGGAGTAGAGCATCTCTAGCCCCTTGAGCGCCTCCTTGTCCTCGCTCTTGGCCATCGCAGCTACGGCGAGGTCGAACTCGTCCACTATTGGGAGCATGTGGAGCATCACCTCAGCCCTGCCCATGTCCTTTGCTCCGGAGATTTCTCCTTTGACTCTCTTTTTGTAGTTGTCGAACTCCGCCATCAGCCTGAGCATCTGCTCCTTGCCGTCCTCTTCCTTTGGCTTCTCCTTCTGTGGCTCTGCCTCTGCTGCTGTCTCTTCCTTTCCGGCGGCTGCTTCAGCCTCAGGTTCCTCCTTAATATCTTCAGTCAAGCGATCACTTCTTCCTCTTCTTCGCCCTTGATTCCATCAGCCTGTCGAACTCCTTCGCTGTGTCGAGCATCCTGTGCATCTCCTTCTCTATGTCGTACTCTATCTCCTCAATCGCCTTCGACATCTCAGAAGCCCTGAGGTAGTACTTCCTGCCTCTCTTCACCACCAGGCCGGTGTCAATGAACCTGTTGATGTGGTATATCACGGTGCTCCTCGCGATCGGCGTGTCGAGAGTTATCTCGGCGCTCGAGAGCCCCTCGTTCTTGTATGCCGCATCGGCGAACTCCCTCAGCATCTGCTCCTCTATGCTCTCCCCCTTCTCATCGGATAGGCCGAGGACGTTGCAGAACCACTTTATCATGGCCTCCGAGTCGCTGGTATCTGGCCTCTCGACAAAGCGGATCATTATTCGCCCCATGATAGTATTATGTGGCGATATATTTAAATAATCTCCCTTTTTTAGCCAAAAAAGCTGAAATGTCAAATAATTCCTGACAATCAGCAGGACCGGTTTTTGGGCTAGTGATCAAGTATCCTTATCGTCGCGCTGCCTCCTCTGGCTGATATTTTTGCAGTGCCGCCTATCGGGAAGGTTATCTGCGGGCTCGTGTGGGAGAAGTCAGCATTCGCTATCACTGGAATCCCATCGAGCTCATGCTTGCCCTTTATTATCCTGACAATATCCTCGTCGGATACCTTCGACCTAACCTCGAACCTGCCGATGACCATCCCCTTGACCTCCTCGAATCCGGGCTGGTGTATAAGCGACTGGAGGTCCCTGTCGAATATCTTGGCTGTGGAACCATAATCGTCCTCGATGAATAATATTGACCCGCCCAGATCCGGCATGAACTCCGTGCCGTGCAGAAGGTTGAAGGTGCAGAGGTTGCCGCCGAGTATCTTTCCCTCCGCCTCGCCCTCGTTTATCACCGTGAACCCGCTGTTCCTGATGAACTTCCTGTTCTCCTGGTCCAGGTACCACTCGTCGTTGCTCCACTCCTCTGACGGGATAACGTCGAACGGTTCGGGGGACTCGAGGCACATCTTGAAATACTTGAGGCTGTAATCGAATCCCTTCTTCATCCCGAAGTTGGCGAAGTGCGGGCCGTTGTACGTCACCAGCTTGGTCTTCGTGTAGATGGCGTTGTGGAGAGCCGTTATGTCGGAGTAGCCGCACAGCACCTTCGGGTTCCTCCTTATGAGGTCGTAGTCGAGGTGGGTCAGCAGCTGGTTGGAGTTGAACCCGCCGAGAACCGTGCTGAGCGCCTTGACGTTCCTGTCCTCGAACGCCTCGTGCAGGTCTGCTATCCTGTCTTCTATCGGCGTCGAGAGGAAGCCGTCATTCCCGTAGATGCGCTTGCCGAACGTGACCTTGTATCCCAGGCCCTCAAGCACTTTCACCGCCTGCGTCTTGGTCTCCTCCGATATCACGTCCATGCTGGTTGCTGGGGCTACTATCCTTATCTCGTCCCCATGCTTCAGCTTCGGCGGTATCATACGAACAACATTTGCTACTGTTTTGCCTTCACTATATTGTAGTTGAAGCGGCCGTCTGGCATCTTGCCGTAGAGATGTATCCAGAGCAGCAGGATAGCCTCTGCACCCCTAGCGCTCTTTATCCCTCCGAGGTCTATCATCGACTTCCAGCCGAAGCTCCTCAATATCTCTGCAACTTTGTCCTTCGCCCCCTGGTCGTCGCCGCTCATAAAAGCCACGTGCTCGCCAGGCAGCATCGATGGGTTGACCATTACATCAACTCCCATAGTGTTCAGCGTCTTGACCACCTTTGCACTCGGGAACGCCCTCTGTACCTGCTCCCCCAGCGAGTCTGTGTTGGATACCGTGAGCTTCAGCTCGCCGGTGGAGAAATCGAGCGGGTTCGCCACGTCCACAATTATCTTGCCGCTGAGGTTCTGATCCCCAGCCATCTTGAGCGCGCTCATCGAGTCTGCGCCGTGAGTGCAGTTGAACACTATCTCTCCGAATGCAGCAGCATCAGCGAACGTGCCCGTGGAGGCGTTCCTCCCGTTCTTGCCGGCCCACTCCG
>JAGWFU010000083.1 GCA_028867845.1 Microcaldota archaeon
GGGACATCGTCGATAAGGATAATACCGCCGCTGACCATAGAGAAGGAGCCTTTGGAGAAGGGGCTCGACATGCTGGAGGCGGCGATAAAGGCAGTGGAGTAACCGACTTCCAGTATATCCCTAAAAAGCTATAGGCAAACTGGACAAAAACCTTATATATAAGGAGCAGCACTCTACTTCTGTGGGACTATGACACGATCTTCCATGCAACAGACAGTAAGCATCAGCGAGAAGGCCAGAGGCGAGCTTGTGTCAGCTGCGAAGAAGCATTGCCACCAGGCTGTTGAACTGGCGGAAAAGGGCTCTTACGGCGACATAGTAAAGGCGCGAAGGCACCTGTCAGATTCTGAGAAGCTGCTTTCCGCAGCTGGAGATGACAGAGCCAAGGTTGTGCACGCCATGAATATGAACCTTGAGAAGATGGAGAAGAAGGCGCTTATGGTGCAGTTGAGGAAGATAGGGGAGGCCTGAGAGTAGAGCTCATCTCTTCTTGAACGATAGTATCTCGCTCCCTGCGCTCTCTATCTGTATCCTCGCCACGTCCTGCTTCTTCCTGAAGCCGTTGAGCACTACCTCGGCAAACCTTATGCTCCTAGTGGAGTCGTAAATGAGCTTCATGAAGCCGAAGTACTTGTTCGCGGCCTTGGTGTCGTTGTTGTTCAGCGCCTCGAAGACCTCCCTCTTCAGTTCGCCTACGCAGTCCATCAGGCCGAGGATGTAAGCTTCGGTGTCTACATTCACTTCTGAGAGGCTTGGTATCGATCCATTTGTCTTTATGGAGAAAAAGCATGCCGCCTCTGCATACTCCTGGTACGCCTGCATCGTGTGATATCTAAAATTGCCGTCAGTGCCCATTGTCGCTGCGACTGTCTTCTTCAGCTGGGCGAGCCTCTTCTTCGCATCGGCTATCTTGTCGTTGTGGAGAAGCGTTATTATCTGCCCGGCCTCGCGTATCATCTCCCTTGACGCGTCCATGACCGTATCGAACTGTTTCTGCTTGTCGGTAAGATACTTGGAAATTTTGTTTACATCGCTTTCGAGATTGTTCATAGCCTCACGTTCTGCTTTTCCATCTGCCTGCCCTGCCAGAAGAGATACTGCTGTGCGTAGCCCATGTCATTTCCCCACTTGTGCTCTGCAAACTTGTGCAGGTACTTTATTTTCTTGTCCTTGCCCTTGAAATAAACCCGCTCTAGCGTCCTCTTTACCCAGACGTCGATGGGAAAGGCCTCGGATTTGCCGTAACCCAAGAGGGCTATGCAGTCTGCGACCTTGTCGCCTACGCCGTCTATCTCCATGAGCGATTCCTTTATCTCAGCATAACCTTTGTTCTGAAGCTTATAAAGATTCAGGTTGTTGGTGCAAAAGTCTGCTGCTGACTTGAGGTACTTGGCCCTGAAGCCTGCGCCGCACTCCCTGAAATCCCTCTCTGTTGCATCGGCGAGTTCTTCGCTGGTGGGAAATGACCTTGCCGTCTTCTTTCCCTCTATTATCTCGGTGCCGAACCTGTTTATTATCTTGAGCACTGTCCCGCGTATCTTCTTTACGTTGTTGTACTGCGACACTATGTAGCATAGGGTGGTCTCCCACGGGTCGTTTATTGTGAGCCTCATCCCTCTATAATTCCTGACCGCATCCTGCATAAACTGATCTGTAATTATTCTTGAGTATATGTCTTCCATGTCGTCGGTGAGCCTGAACCTGTGGAGTATGTCCTTCTTCTTTGCAGCAAGAGCGCTTCCCTTGATCGTGAACCTTCCAGCGTCAGCGGTGCCGGAGAACTTGGTGTCTATTATCCTCTTGTCAGCAACATAGCTGAGGGTTCCCTTCCTCTCGTGATAATCAGAGAAAAAGGTGAGCGGCTGCGCGCTCTCGAGCGTGTGCCTCAGGTCGAAAAGCCGTGTCTCCACCCCGTTGGGGGTGAGCTTGTAGAGGCTCATCTTATCTCGCTTGAGCTCTTCCTTACCTGCTCGCCTGTTCTCGCATCCCTTATCGTGACGGTGCCGTCCTCCAGGCTCGTGAAGTCGACGGTTATGGCGTTAGGTATTCCGGTCTCGTCCGACTTAGCGTACCTCTTGCCTATGCTGCCAGATGCGCTGAAGTACGGGTATACACCATTGCTGCTCAGCTGCTTGACTATCTCCTGCGCCTTCGCCATTATCTTTTCGTCCTTCTGCAGCGGGTAGACAGCGTACTTGTACGGGGCTACGCTCTCATTAAGAAGCAAGAGATCCCATTCCCTCTTCTCGTCCTTGTAGAGCGAGTTTGAGAGCAGCACCCAGAATATTCTGTCAAGTCCGAAACTTATTTCAACAACGTGGGGGACGATCTTCTTCTCGCCGTTGACCACGGCCATGTCGCTCTTCGAGAACTTCTCGTGGTTCCTGAGGTCGAAGTCCGTCCTGTAGGCTATGCCTATCAGCTCCTCGAAACCGGAGTCGTGCCTTGCCTCCACGTCTATGTTACCCTTGGAGTAGTGCGGAAGCTCGTGCTCGAGCTGCTGCCTGAACCTGAATGCGTCATCGTTGAAGCCGAGGCCGGTCATGTACCTCTTGGCGTTGAACATCAGGTATGCAAAAAGCTTGTTCGGTATGTAGCCCTTCTCGAGCCCATCTTCAAGACTTATCTGCTCGAACTCCTTGCCCGAGTTCTCCTGCTGCATTGCCCTGGTTACGAAGTTCACCTTCTCCTTTAGGAACTTCTCGCCGACCGCCTCGCCGTTTATCACCAGCTCCTTCTCTTCCGGGTCGAAGAAGAACTCCAGTTCCATCTGGGAGAACTCCCTCATCCTGATTAGCATCCTCCTTGGGGATATCTCGTTCCTGAACGCCTTGCCCACTTGACCTATGCCTATCGGGAGCTTCAGGCCAAGATTCCTGAATATGTTCTTGAAGTCTATGAATATCCCCTGGGCGGTCTCCGGCCTGAGGT
>JAGWFU010000084.1 GCA_028867845.1 Microcaldota archaeon
GCAGGTGTACCTCAACGGCCCGATCGGCGTCTCGAAGCTTAGGACAAGATACGGCTCGAGGAAGGGCCACGTAGTGCACAGGATGCACCACGTCAAGGCTGGAGGCAGCATAATCAGGGATTCCCTGATGGAGCTCGAGAAGGCCAAGCTGGTGAAGAACACCAAGGAGGGCAGGATAATAACTGCGCAGGGCAAGTCCTTCCTTGACAAGGCGTGCAAGGAGATAGCCGGCACAACGCGTGTTTAGATGCCCGGTGAGGAAGAGGAGCAGCAGGAATACCAGAAGAACCTGAAGAGGAGAGTTAATGACGCGCTCAAGAGGGCGCAGCAGGAGGAGCAGAGGAAGGAGCTGATGAAGCAGTTCCTGGAACCCGCGGCCTTCGAGAGGCTCATGAACATAAGGGCTACGAACCCTGAATTTTACGCTCAGGTAACGGGGCTGATAATACAGCTCGCACAGCAAAGGAGGATATCGGGAAAGCTGACCGAGGTTCAGCTGAAGTCGATACTCGCAAAGATGACAGAGAGGCGCGAACCCACAATAGAGTTCAAGCACAAATGAAGAAGGCGCTCACATGGGCAAGAAGACACAAGACAAGAAAAGAAGGCTCGGGAAGAAGCTCAAGCAGGTCAGGAGGATGCCGCTGCTGGTTACGCTCAGGACTCACAGGAAGCTGCAGTTCAACAGGTTCAGCAGGAACTGGAGGAAGCAGAAGATAAAGCTGGATGATTGATATGGCAAGCAGACTACTGACGATAAACATAAGGAAGTACCTGGCGAACCAGCCCACCACGAGGAGGAGGAACAAGGCCGTCAAGTACATAAGGGACAGGATAGGCCACTACACCAAGACCAAGGTGGAGAACGTCAAGATAAGCCAAGAGCTCAACGCGCTGATATTCAAGTACTACTCGAAGAAGATGGTCCCTGTCAAGGTGAACGTCAACATCGACAACGGGATGGCCACTGCGACTCCTTTCCAGGACAAGAAGGCGGAGGCCAAGGCCGTAGAGAAGGCCGCGCCTGCAAAGAAGGAGGCTGAGAAGAAGACCGCAGCGACTAAGGCCTCTGCGGCAAAGCCTGCTGCCCAGCCAAGCAAGGAGCAGGGCAAGTGAGCATTACAGTTTGATTTTGATGGAGGCTGCTAGACACAGGGTAGGCGGCAGCGACTATGTGGGTGTGTTCGCTACAGCCACGGATAAATACGTATTCCTAGGCGTGGGGCTGCCCGACAACAACGCAAAGCTCCTTGGCGACGTGCTAGGGGTGAAGAGCGTGCGCGTGAGCCTCTCGTCTTCGGGGCTCATCGGCCTCTTCTCAAGGGCCAACTCTAACGGGATAGTGCTCTCTAGCCTGACCTTTGACGAGGAGATGAGGGACGTGAAGAAGCTGCTCCCTGACATGAAGGTTGGGATAGTGGAGAGCGACCTCAACGCCGTTGGCAGCAACATACTCTCCAACGACAAGATGGCGATAGTCAACCCAGACTTCGATGCAGAGGCGATCAGGCAGATAAGGGACATCCTCGACGTTGAGATACTGAAGGAGGAGATAGGCGGGTTCAAGACCGTTGGCGCGAACAACATACTCACAAACAAGGGGCTCGTGATAAACAACAGGGCCACAGATGAAGAGAAGGAGAGGCTGGACAAGCTCACAGGCTTCGACTCTGTAAGAACCACCGCAAACAAGGGGTCGCTCGCAGTTGGTCTCTCTGTTGTGGTCAACTCCGGCGCGATAGTCACAGGGGACACGACGACCGGATACGAGCTCGCCAGGATCGTGGACGCACTGGAGTAGTTAGCGTTATATTCGTTCGTGATGATTATTCAGTGATAGCATGTTCGAGAACATATCAAACGGCTGGAAGATGGGCTCGCAGGTAAGGAGGCTGATATTCAAGGACAAGGCGTTGTTCACGTACCCGATACTTTCGGCGCTTATATCTGTGGTCGTGGCCGCTCTGCTTTTCATACCGATGTTCTTCGCTCCCTCCTGGGGCGTAGCGACATACGTCGCGGTGCTGTTCGTTTACTACATACTAGTAACTTTCATCAGTACCTACATGCTCGTGGCGATGCTGCTATCCTTCAGGGCATACGCCAAGGGCCAGAAGATCAGCATGAGTGAGGCATTGTCTCAGACAAAGCAGTACACCGTGCAGATATTCGAGTGGGCCGTTTTCTACTCGATAATAATGATGCTGCTCAGGGCGCTTGAGTCGAGGGCAAGGGGCATAGGGGGACTCCTCATATCGGCGTTCGCATCAATTGCGATATCTATAGCGATACTCTTCGTGGTGCCGGTGATAATAGACCAGAAAGCCGGGCCCATAAAGGCGATAGAGGGCAGCGTGAAGTTCATAAAGGACAACTTCGGGGCAACCTTCGGCGGGCTTGCTTTCAGCGAGCTGTACAGCCTCATCTTCACCCTGGGCGGGATAGCCCTCATAGTGATAGGGGCCGTATCCGGCATAAACGCGGTCTTCATACCGCTGCTCGCGGTCGGAGTGGTGCTCTTCGTGATAGGGGTGCTGTTCGGCTTCACCATATCGAACGTCTTCCGACTTATACTGTACGACTACAAGCTGACCGGCAAGCTTCCCGAGGGTATAGACGCCTCGCTGATAAAGGGCGCCATAACCCAGAAGAAGCAGGGCCCTGTCAGCGGCATAGTCTGACCGGGAAGCTATTAATGTTTTATTCCGATTGTCTATAACGGTGAACCCATGGCAGAACAACCGACGCCGCAGCAGAACAGGCAGATGAGCGAGGAGGAGCTCAGGTACATGTACGGCGTGTACCAGCAGCAGCACTCCCTTCTCACGAACACGATAAACATGCACCTGCAGGACCTTCAGGAGCTCAACGCGGCGCAGAAGACGCTCGAGAGCGCGGAGATGCTGAAGGGGAAGGAGATGCTCAC
>JAGWFU010000085.1 GCA_028867845.1 Microcaldota archaeon
GCGGTTACTTCTACAGGTCGGTCAGTGACGTGACAGAGGATGTCGTCAGAAGGTATGTGCGCGAGGACAACAGTCAGAGGCAGAAGAGACTATTCGCAGAATGATGGAAATCCCACACCTTTAGGTGTGGGTAATTTAACCGCATGACGGGGGTGATACTCAACCTCATAGTCATAGGGGAGGCGGCCAAGGCAATCCCGCAGGAGATCAGGGAGACGCAGGGGTCAGTACCTTGGAGTGCCATAGCCCAGTTCAGGGACAAGATTACCCACCAGTACTTCAACATAAACATACGGATCGTATGGGATGTGGTGCAGAACCAGCTGCCCGGGCTGAAGGAGGCGGCGTACAAGCTCCTTCACGGCTGAACGGCCGCCATCGCGAGCCATTATAAACCTTTCGGACAACCTTTAAATATATCCTGAACCGCTATATCCTACGTGAGAAGATGGTTACACAGCAACTGACCGCAATCAAGAGCTTCGGCTACAAGGACGGCACTGCGACAAGGACGATACACATATCCAATGGCGAAGCCGACGAGGCAGGAATAGATTCGGTAGTGCCGCAGGGCCACAGGCCCATTGCCGACGAGAGGAGGATCAACCTCGCCTACCTCCAAAACGAGGAATTCAGGGAATACCTATTCAAAAACTACGGAGTGCGAACCGCGATAAAGGGCGTCAAGAAGAGCGGATACGAGAAGATCAATACTGACGGCTCCACCTCAAAGGTGACCGAATCCGAGTGGAGGACTCTGCCTGAAAACGAGAGGAAATACAGTTGGCCGGGTGACCGCCTGGCCGTCGTCTACGGCGACTACTACTACGGGGACGTGAGGCTCGGCGTCGACGGCGTCAGCAGGGCCGGCGATCGTCGTCGGGTGGCGTATGAGAAGGACGATGGCAAGATTGAGACCAAACAGGTTGCCGATAGCAGAGCCGCAACGCCCGAGGTGGCCAAGGTTCTGCGCGTAGACAGAGGCCAGACTGTGGTCATCACGTCCCCAAGTGGCGATAAGATTAAGATGGAGGTAGCAAACGGCGCGACCGTTCATGTAGAATAGCCGCTCGTAGATAGGCTTAAGAGCATGCGCGCCGATTCTTTCCTTGCCTAGGTTTGCATGCGGGATTATGCCCATTGCAAAATATGAGCAAACAGCTCATAGGTGCGGATCTGGGAGCCACACACTCGTCTGCAGCGCTGGTAGCCTAAACGCATGCCAGACATGAAATTCAGCAGCGACATTTAGTAGGGTCCATCCGAAACCGTGAAGCTGCGGTGAGCCGACATGGCATCCACGTAGGCGGGTTACGATTGCGCCTGGCCGTCGTCAACGGCAACTACAACAACAGGGACAGGAGGCTCAACGTCAACGGCAACAACAGGGCCGACAATCGTCGTCAAATGGCTCTTATCTGCATCCTAGGTTTGTCGGTAATCCCATGCGAACCTACAGAGGGCTCTATACTGGCGTGTGCTCCTACCGCGACCTTGAACTTGCATGGCGGAAGGCGAGGAAGGGGAAGACGCTGAGGGGCTACGTCATAGAATTCGAGTCTGATCTGGAAAGCAACCTGAACGCCCTAAAACAGGAACTTGAAACATTTACCTATTCGCCTGCCCCGTTGACCACGTTCATTGTGAGAGACCCTAAGACCAGGAGGATAAGCTCCTCTCATTTCAGGGACAGGGTCGTGCACCACGCACTGTGCAATATCATAGGCCCTATCCTGGAGAAAGGATTCATACACGATTCCTTCGCCAATCAGAGGAACAAGGGCACACACAGGGCAATAATGAGGGCGGAGAGGTTCATCAGAAAGGTGCCCTCTCCAGAGGGCGAGAGGTGCGGCTACGCGCTCAAGGCAGATATAAGGCACTACTTCTACACTGTGGACCACAGCGTCCTGTTGAAGATTATACAGCACAAAATAAAGGACAGTGGCGTCATCTGGCTTATAAAGAGAATATTAGAGAACCACAAAACAGCGGTGCAGGGCAGGGGGATGCCTATCGGAAACCTCACCTCCCAGTTCTTCGCCAACGTCTATCTGCATGAGCTGGACCTATTCGTAAAGCATAAGTTGCAGGCTAGATATTACATAAGATATGTTGACGACTTTGCTATATTCCATACGGAGAGGTCACAACTGGAGCTGTGGAAAGCGGAGATCGACGAATTCCTGACAATGGAGCTGAAGATTGGGCTTCATCCCGAGAAGTCAGGAATAGCCGCTCTGCGAGGCGGCATCGCCCTTCTGGGCTTTCGGGTATTCCGCACGCATAGGCTCTTGAAGAGAAGCAATGCCAAGAGGATATGGAAACGGCTAGATGCATTCAAGCTTAGATACGACAGCGGGAAGGTAAGCAGGGAACGTGTTATGGCGAGCCTGTATGGTTGGGTCGCATACTCCAAGTTTGCAGATACATACAAACTTAGGGCAAGAGTACTATCAAAGGCGGAGGAGCTGTTCGAGTCCAGCAAGGAAAATAACTATCCCTCCTCTTCCTCATCCGAGCCTTCCTTAGAATCAGAACCCTCCTCTACTGCTTCCGGGACCTCGTCAAAGAGCTCCCCGTCGTCGCCCATCCTCACCTTGGGATAGTGCTTTGCCACCAGCGCCGAGACCCTCTCCTCTATCTTCTTCTCGTCCTTGCCCGTGAGGTTGCTGAGGTCCATCGATAGCTGCTTGGTGTACCTCATTATCATCTTGTACCTGTTGGTCTCGCTGTTGAGCGCCATCTTTCCGCTAACGTACCTCTGCACGCCTCTCGCCGCGTCCATCACCGCCAGCTTTATCTCCTCTATTATCTCGTCCTCCTGCGCCACCGACTCCTTGCCCACTCCGGAGTAGGGGATGTGCACCGACGATACGTTGACCAGCACGCTCACCGGCTGGGTCTCCATGTCTA